>CAMFLN010000338.1 GCA_945957305.1 uncultured Planctomycetaceae bacterium
GGTCTGATTCGGGCTCGGCCCAGGCCAGGCCGACGACGAGCGGATACTTGCCGCGGCGTGGCTCGACGACAACCGCGTAGCCGAGCTCCTTGTCGAATAGTTTGGGGAAATCTTCGATTTTCAGGTTGTACTTGGCCAAGGAATCGGTGAACTGCGTCAGACCTTCGGCCGCTTGCTCGCGGATCAGGTTCACGACTCCCTCGAAACGCCGCTGGCTCAACAGGACGCTGCCCAGCTTGGTCTGCTCGCGAAAAGCGTCGACGAACTTTCGTCCTTCGGGAACGCGAATCACGAAGACCGTTTCGTCCGGCAGACACTGGTGAGAGGGGAGCAGTTCCTCGGCCGCTTGCGTCACCACCGCGCTGGCGAGCGCGAGAAGAAGTGCAACCGCGCAGATTCCATACGGACGAATTCTCATGGCGAACCTTCTTTTCAGCAGGTGAAACTAATTCGATTTACCAGAAGCGCCGGCCGTCCCCTGGGCCTGACGCGCTGCCGACGCGGCCGCAGCCTCACGCGAGGGCGGGGGCAAATAGGTGATTCCGTTCTGCGGTTGTGACGAGTCGTACAAGTACGCGTCGCGGTGCGTCAGAAACTCGATCAGCTCGCCCGACGGGATACCAAACGCCAGCCCGTCAAACATCGTCGCGCCAGCGCAGGCGATGCCCACAACTTCCCCGCGCAGGTTGAAGAGCGGACCGCCACTGTTGCCCGGATTGATAGCGGCATCGGTTTGAATCAGGCGTAAATGGCCGATCGTGCGCGTCGTCGAGCTGACGATCCCCTGCGTGACCGTGCGTTCGAGACCCAGCGGATTGCCGATTGCAAAAACGACGTCCCCCACACGCAGGTCATCTCGATCATCGATCAGCACTGGCTTCGGCGGATCGCCCGGAATTTCGGACAGATCGAGTTGCAGCAGCGCAATATCGCGCAGAGGCTGCAAGGCGAGGATGCGAACTCGTTTGAGCTCGTGCTTTTCATAGCCTTGCGGCGTCGGCTTGAAATAGGTAACCGAGATCTTGGTCTCTCCCTCGACCACGTGATAGTTCGTGATTACATGTCCCTTGCTGCTGATGATAAAGCCGCTTCCTTGGCCAATCGCTGTTTTGACCAGCACGACCGAATCACCACAGCGCTTCGCCAGCTCTGGCACGTCGGCCGGGGCCGCACGACCGGTCAGAAAGATCCCGCGGTCTTGATTCGTCTCTTCGTTGGACTGCGTCGCACCACGATCAATACCCAACAGCCGCTTGGCAGGGACATGCAACACGTCATGCCCCAGGTCCAGCACGACCCCCTGCTCGTTTTCGCGGAGCAGTTCGGCGGTGACCTTGGCGCCTCCGACGAGTGTGACCGTGACCTGTTGTCCTGCCTGCGCTCGCGGCGCGGCGATGAGCAGGAACGCCAATACGATGCAGAGATTACGCGGCATCAGTTCGCCTCCCGGGCGATGTAAATAATCAAGCGATCCTGGCTCAATAGCGCCAGATCCTGGATGTGATCACCGTCGACGTCCAAGCCCATGACGGCCCGCGGCTCGGCGATCTGCTGCTCGTCTTTTCCCCCGTAAGGGTATGTGCGATCGTCGAAGACTTTCCACGAACCGAGCGGCGTAAGACCTTTTTCCCCGCGGCTGAGCACCGTGATTTGGTGGCGGGCATCGTCGAACAGCACGATATCTTGTTGGCCGTCACCGGTCACGTCGGTCGTCGCGATACGATGGATCGCGGGCTCCTTGATGCCACTGGGACGACCGACACGCCCATCAAAGCTGTCTTTGAGCGACAGCTCCCACGGGCGCCCACGCCCCAAACGAGTCACGCTTTCCTGATCGACGAGCATCAGCCCCAGCACCGGATCGAGCGACAATTGTCCGCCGCCAGGGAGCTTGACGCTTTCGCTGACGCGCAGGATGCCGGCTTCGTCCGGCTTGAGCTGATGCACAAAAGCGCCGCCTTGTTCGAGTGCCCAGGCGGTGCCGTCAGCCAGCGGAACAAAGCTGGCGATCTTCTGGCCGTCGGGGAGCATGACCTGATCGCTCGGCTGCATGTCGTCGTTCAACCATTGCAGCACACCGTCGGTCAAACGGCCTAAGCGAGGCTGACCCCCGATGTCATAGATGCCAAACTCCCCGAGATCCACCTTCACCAGGTTCGCCGGCTCGCGGGCCGATACCTTGCCGTCGGCATCCATCGTCACCAGTTTCAACGCGTTGCTGTACGACGGTTGCACTAGCAGGCGTTTGCCCCCGAGCCAGATCACCTTTTCGGCTTTCGTTCCCTGGCCGGTGAAGCGAGTCCGCTGTGCCTCGGGCTGATCCTTGGCCCAGGTGTACAAGTCCAGGTCAGCGCCGACTCGTTGCACCCACCAGGTGGTCGTGCCGGCGGAATCGAGTGCCAAAATGGTGCGGTCGGCCGTGTCGCCTGACTGAGTCATGGCGACCGGATAGGTCATGCGATTGTTTTCCCACGAGCTGACATATAAATCCGTGGAATCTTTGACCCACAGCAGCAACTTGCCTGGCTGCGCATAGACCGCGGCCAGCCCGCGAATATTGCTGATCAGCGGAAACATCTCTTCCGCTTGCCAACCCAGGTCGCCCACCGGTTGCACGCGCAGCCGTGGCTGCCCCGCGTCGACCGCCACGAGCGCCGGTTGACTGCCCAGCGTGATGCCCGTCCACAAGGCCTTCGCCCCGCCGGGCATGGGAAGTGATTCTTGCCGCCCCAGTGCGCTCTCTTCGCCGCGGCCGAGAACATAGCGGCGCAATAAGCCTTCTTGTAGGCCGCCCAGCAGCAACAACTCACCGGCGCCATTGACCACGGGCAAGGCACGCGCGCCGCCCACTCCTTGTTCATACAGCACTTGCGGCGACATCAACTTGCCATCGCGGTTCTCGTGCCAACGAATCGTCTGTTTCGGTTGCGGCGACCATTCCCATAGGTCCAGGTCACCGTCCCCATCGAGATCGACAAAGCGCCACTCCAAGCGCCCCCGCTTCTCGCGCGGGCTGAGCCATGTCGGGCGTTTCCCGGGCTGTAACTGCAGTGTTTGAATCCCCTGTTCGAAACTGACAAACAACTCGAACGCGCCGGGGGAAGTTTCGCGCAGCAGCATCAACTCGTGCTTGCCCGAGGTCGCGCCCGGCAACAGGTCCCAGTGTGTTGCTTTTTTCCACTCGTTAGCGCCGGTGGATTTATACAGCAGTACTTTGTTGGACGGCGCTGTGAGAATAATCAGCTCTGGTTTGCCATCGCGATCGATATCCTGTGCCAACGCGTCGGCCGGCACTTCATCGAGCGCGAGCTCTGTAGCCTTCCAGTCGACCGTGCCCGGCAGTTCGTTGGGGCGCTCGGCGTCGGCCGCCGTGGGCTCGCGCCTTTCACTCGGCGGCAGCCAGCGATAAATATCCAGACGCGACATGCGGGTGTTGATCACCACGATTTGCTGCCGACCGGATTGATCCAGGTCGGCGGCGAACAGACGGTTCGGCGCACCTTCCTGCTTGATGATCCGCATTCCCTGCCAACCGGCCAACTCGTCGGCGGCGCGCAACTGACCACGCGGCTGCGCCGCAGCAAAAACCGCAACCGCCACGAACGCCAGCAAACGTGTTCGCGACAACTTCAGGCCTGAGTATCGACTCGTCATTTTTTGATACGCCAAGGTGCTTCGGACAACAAACCACGCATCGGAGCACTTGCTGCGCTCTGCGGCGTCAAACTCCGCAATTTCAACAGACTATACCGGGGGTGACAAACACGGGGAAGGAACTGCCAGTATCAAGATGACAGTCTTTGTTAGATTCCGGACCAACCACCCCCCGACCGGATACATCCTTCAATCTTAGTTTCCCGGGGTGCGCAGGCTCGGCACGTCCCGTCCAATCGAGGTGACTCCGTAGGAATTGTTCGGGCCTGTGGACGGCAGAATCGGCACCCGCGCGTCAGGCGGTACGGCAATTCGTGTTCGCCAGCAGAGCTGTAATTGACGCATGGCGAGAAAACATGGTACTTACCGCTGCACAGTGACCCGGTCACATTCGAGGTTTTCACGATGCAACGCCTGCTGGTCCTGTTCGTTTTGGCTCTGGTCGCAGTGACCGCCACAGCCCAGGCACAGGAAACCGCGGACGGGCGGCGTGCCGCGGCCCAGCAGCTGGAAAGGAAGCTTGCCGAACTGGCCGCGGTTCAGGCCGAGGTCGACGAGTTGTACCGGGCGACTGGCACCACGCCGCAGATCCTGCTGAAGGTGCGCATCCTCGACATCGACCACAGCAAGCTGGATAAGGTCGGATTCGATTTTCGCACGCCCGACGGTACTGCGGGCGCAAAGCATGTCGACTTACCCGCCATGCTGCAACAGCTCTCCACCGGCGTCCCTCAGCAAACCGCTGCTAAAAATGCCGAGAGCAACACGATGTGTGTGCTGCCGTCGAACCATCCGTTCTTGGCGTTTGTCGACATGCTCGAAAAGCAACAACTGGCTACGACGGTTTGCGAACCCAATGTCGCGACCTATAGCGGCTTGCCAGCGTCGTATCGCTCAGGGGGAGAATTCCCTGTTGCAGCCGGCACAACGGCCACCGCAGCCACGATGAAGTTCTATGGAACCGACCTCGGCGCGCTGGTGCAGGCCACTGGCAACGGGCGGCTGCAAATCAATTTCCGCGCCGAGGTTTCGGAGCTCGATCCGTCGCGCGCCGTGACCTTGGGCAAGCTGACTGTGCCGGGATTGCTGACCAGCAGTTTCGAAACCACATTCGCCGCGCAACCGGGCGAAACCTTTGTCTCGGCCAGCATGAATCGCCAGCGCCGGGTCGAGACGCGCCGCAACGAACATGAATATCACCGCTTCACCCGGCTGTGCCTCGTCACGCCGCACCTGCTCTCGAAGGCCACAGTAGCGGTCGATTCTGAAGCGGCCGCGCAACGTCGTTAGCTTGCTAATCGCGAGGTGTTAGCAATCCTTGACCGCCGCGTGCCGTCGCGGAATCTGGTTGGCGCTCGCCAGCCGCGGCGATACGATGCGCTCAAGGG
>CAMFLN010000339.1 GCA_945957305.1 uncultured Planctomycetaceae bacterium
CCACCGCTTCATCCTCCATGCGCCAAATGCCGTACAAGCCCGCCTCCTGCGCGGCGTCCTCCAGCGGCGAAATCGGGTTCTCGGATTCAGGAATGCAGCCAGCGCACAGGAACGTGACTAGTAAGCCAGCAATCAGCGTAGCAATTCGACGCATGAGATCCCCTTTTACAGGCGAATTCCGGCTCTGGCCCTCGTGTCACACTCCGCCGTCGCCAGTGGTTTTCGGTCGGGTGACCCCTCCATTATACGTCACCCCGAACCGGTCCGTTCGAGCGGGGCGTCAGGGGCACCCTGACGCTGATTGGGCAATCTGTCGCAGGGCCAATCCATGACCCTTCCTTGCATTGCCGGGACGTGCGAAAATCGTCTTCCTCGCTTCACTCCCCTACCCTGCCTGGACGCGGCCCCGCCGTGCTGCAACCGATGCCCCCATCATTCACTGCTCCGCTCTTTGCTGTAATCGTCGCCTGCGGGACGGCAACCTTGGCACTGGCTGCGGAAGAATCCGATCGCGCCACGGCGCGATTGTTTTTCACGTCGCAAGGAAAGACGGCGATCGTCAATGCCGACGGTAGCGGATTGAAATGGTTCGAGTTTGACGTGCCGGGGCAAGCCACGTGGCAGCCGGGCCCCAGTTTTTCGGACGGCCGGCGCGTGGTGTTTCTCAGTATGGAGCCGCGGCGCGATGGGCCCGGCCGTCAGTTCGACGAATATTACACCCAAACGCCGACGCACATTTGGATTCACGATCTCTCGACCGGAGCGCTTGACGAAATTTGCAATCGGGACCGCTTGGCGCCATTCGAGACCCCTGCCCTGCTTGCTGGCGATGAACGGATTCTAGTGCAAGTGGTGCGCGATCGGGTCGGGCAGATCTTCAACATGAATCTCGACGGTAGCGACGCGCGCGAGTTCACGCGCGCGGGCGAAGGTTTGCCGTATGGACTCAGCCTGAGCCCTGACGGAAAACGTGTGGCCTTTCACCTGGCCAGCCCCCAGGGCTATCAAGTCTGGACAAGCGACGTCGATGGCAGCAACCGCGTGAAGGTCGCCGCCGATCCGGACCATTTGTACTTTGGCACCAGTTGGTCCCCAGACGGCCAGTCAATTTTGTATGTCGACTGCCATTACAAAAACGACCCAGGGCACGACTGGGCCGACGTCTGCGTCGGCCGCGCTGATGGCAGTGAACATCGTGTTTTAACGAAGGGCCAGCCGATGTGGTTTGCAGCGACGTACGGCGATCGCTCGACGCGCGGCGGCGGCTCGAATCTGCCCGCGTGGACACACGACGGGCATATTCTCTTTCCGCGACGGACCGAAGGGGCGCGCATTGCCTGGCAATACCGCGTCGGTCAGGCGGACGTCGATCATTTCAACCGTGACTATCAACCGGAACAAGCACGCGGCGGGTGCGAGATTTGCCGCCTCGACCCGCGCGACGGCAGCCAGGTTGCTTTGACACACAGCGAACCGCCGGTGTGGGATTTTCGCGCGAGTGAATCCACAGACGGAAAATATATCGTCTTCTGCCGGGCAGCCGTGGGCGAAGGTCCGGCCGTGTGGGTCATGGACTCCGACGGCAAGAATCCACAGCGGATTACCCACGGCCTCGCCGATCGCGGCGCGGACCATCCGCGTTGGCTGCCCAAAAGTAAACGCGGAGAGTGAACGTCCGTCGTCGAGACGCCGAGTTTCAATGCCTCGTCAGACTGGGGCGAGTTCGTGCGGCGTCTCGTGAGCCGTCGGCGCGGATGCCGCATAGCGTGCGATCTTCGCTAAGTAGGCCTCGAGATGGTGATCACTGAAGCTGGGCAGCAATCCCTCCAACTGCGGCGCCGCGGCAATCGCCTCGACATGCGCTGTGCCGCGCTGCGCGCGCTCTTCGAGCAACTTTGAGCGCAGTTGGTCGAACTCCGCCTTGCTCAGCGGCGGCGGTTCCGTGGAACTCGCTGCGGTGGCCAACGCTTCGTTCTCTGACTCCAAGCCGCCGTCGGCGTCGAAATGGAAGAGCCGTCCGACGTGGCTATAGCCGGGCGGCACGCGCGGAACGATGTCGTTGTTGTTGACAAAACGGAAGAACGAATGAGGATAGCGCTGTTCCATGTATGCCTGGAAATCGGCTCCGCCCACACGAGGCTGGCCGTAGGTGTAGACACCGCGGACGTTAAACTCCCCTTGCCACTCGGCCGCGGCAATCGTGGCTAGCGCGCCCCCCAGACTATGGCCGGTAATGAACAGTGGTCGATCCGGTTGCTGCAGCAGGAGCGAGAGCGTTTGTTCGGCCACATCTTGAAACGCGTAGTAGAAGCCACGGTGCACGCGGCCATAGCGCGGCGAGTTCGTTCCCAAGGCATTTAGATCGGCGAGCCAATCGCCCGTGCTTTCCGTGCCACGAAACGCGACCAACGTGGCATCAGCACTCCTGGCGACAAAGCATTGGGTGTTGACCTCGTCGATAAAGTCACACGTTTGCAACCCCCAGCTGCCCAAGGCGGTGTGCCGCACGTCCGCGGCCGCTGCATAGGACAATTGACTCGCTAGCGCTAGTGAAAGAGCGGTCGGCCAGCTAAATGTGGTCGCTTGCAAAGAAGCGAGTGAAAAAGCCGGGGCACTCGCCGCCGCAGCACCATCCGCCCCGCTCAATCCTTCGCCGGCGGAGCGAACCGCGACACGAGCTGCCGGGGAGGCGACCGTCGCCGGGGCCCCGATTCTTACGTGAATCTCGAGCGGAATCACGATTTCCTGGCCCGCGGCATTGATCGAGAAGCGCGCCGCAGAGATTACTGACCCAGATGCACGTCTTTCGTTGGTCATGTCCGCATCCCTTTCGCGAAATGAGGAAGACTGCGGCAATTGAATATGCGGACACCAGCAGTGCGATTCGCGATCAACTGCAGCGACCGGCATTTTCGTTACGAGCCCCGAGGCATTGCATTGGTCTTTATGCTCTCGAACAAACGATGCGCCACGAATATATTGGTTCGTCATTACATAAGCAAATATTTCCCTTGGAGTATGAAATGCGCTCTTTAAATGGCACTCACCAACTTGTGTTTTATGCTTACGCGCTTCAGCCTCGCTCTAACTTCAGGTGGAGGTGGCGGCTCCGCGCTGATTGGTGGTCTTTCGCGCTCTCACAAGGCAATTCGACCAACGCCGTCGGCGTTGGTCGAATTGCATCTGTGATCCTGAAACCTATCACGGCGACCGTTGCAACGTATCGCCTCTTACTCCCTCATCAGGACCACGACTCCGCAATCGACGCGCTTTGACTTGGGCAATTTGACCACGGTGCGATCGCGGGTTGCCTCGTCGCCTGCTCGTGATGATGGCGTATCTCAACACACTCACTGCCGGTTCATTGCCGATCGTAGAGAACAGTGGCCACCGCTGGCATCTCCCTGCATCCCTGCACAGTGGTTGTGACGAAAAATTTCTTCCGCTGTTTGCAGCTCGTGATTACTCTGAGAAGAACTACAGGGTGCAGGGAGGTCTGATCGCTTTCTGAATGGGGTAGGAGCCGCGTTGCCAGACCGCGGTTTTGTGTAGCCTTATTCGCTCGTGTGCTACGCGTCGTCACCTGTCGTTCGCCGCTGATTGCCGTCTCAGGCAGTCGCGCATCCCCGCATGAATCGCGCTAGGAGTCTGCACTGATGAGCCCGCTCTTCTTCTGGAATCGCCAAGGAAAGTCTGTCCGCCGCTCAGGCACCCCGAGCCAGACACCTAAATTACAACATACGCTGCGCCACAAGTCGCTCTCGATCGAATCGCTCGAAGAGCGGCTGGCCCTCAGCGCCACCTACAGCACCGTCAATGATTGGGGTAGCGGCGTGCAAGGGCTGATCTCGATCACCAACGATCAGGCCGCGGCGATCAACGGTTGGAAAGTCGAATTCGACTACGCACGCACGATCGGCAACATCTGGGATGGCCAGATCGTCAGCCACGTCGGCAACCACTATGTCGTAAGTAATGCCTCCTACAACGCTTCAATCGCCGTGGGAAAAAGCAGCACGTTCGGCTTCACGGCCGGCGCGGGGACTGACACGCCGCACAACCTCACGCTCAATGGGGCCGGCTCCGCGCCGCAAACGCCCCCCGGCATCTCGGTGGCCGACGTGACCGTGACCGAGGGAAATCCCACGACGGCGACCGTCAGCGGATATTTTCACACCGTGGGCAATCAAATCCTGGACGCCAACAACCAAGTGGTGAAAATTGCCGGCGTCAATTGGTTCGGCTTCGAGACCAGCAACTTCGCCCCGCACGGACTGTGGACGCGCAGCTACCAATCGATGATGGATCAGATGAAGCAAACGGGCTTTAACACAATCCGTCTGCCATTTTCCGATCAGTTGTTCGACGCCGGCAGCACGCCCAACGGCATCGATTTCTCGAAAAATCCCGATCTGCAGGGGCTTACCGGGCTGCAGATCATGGACAAGATCGTCGATTACGCAGGCAAGATCGGTCTGCGCATCCTGCTCGACCATCACCGCTCGAACGCCGGCAACAGCGCCAATGAATCGGGGCTGTGGTACACCGCGGCGTACCCTGAATCGCGCTGGATCAGCGATTGGACGATGCTCGCCACGCGCTATGCCAACAATCCCACGGTCATCGGCGCGGACCTGCACAACGAACCGCATGGTCCGGCGACTTGGGGAGACGGCAGCGCCAATGATTGGCGGCTGGCCGCCGAGCGGGCCGGCAACGCCATCCTGGCTGTGAATTCCAATTGGTTGATTGTCGTCGAAGGAGTTGAACAGGCCTCGTCCGGCAGCTACTGGTGGGGGGGCAATCTCTCGAACGCCGGGGCGAGCCCAGTGCGTTTGAATCAGCCGGGACATTTGGTTTACTCGGCCCATGACTATCCGGCTTCGGTCTATCAGCAATCGTGGTTCAATGATCCAAACTATCCCAACAACTTGCCGAGCGTGTGGGATAAGAATTGGGGATATCTGTTCCGCCAAGGAACGGCGCCCGTGCTGTTGGGCGAATTCGGCAGCAAGCTTGCCACCACAAGTGACCAGCAG
>CAMFLN010000340.1 GCA_945957305.1 uncultured Planctomycetaceae bacterium
CGGTCACGTCGCGCGAACCTTCGAGCGTCACCTGGCTGGAATGCCGCCACTTGAAAAACACGCCGTGCTCAGCGTGCGTGGTGCCGCTGGCGAGAACGAGTTGCCGCGGCGCCAAACGGTGAAATGTCTCTTTCGAGCCCCGGTTCTGGGTCAAGCCTACGCCCGCGGCCGGCGAAGCCTGGACATGCGCCGGCCCGTGATCGGCGTTGACGACTCCGCCGAGCGAAGCATTCAACGATTGCACCGTGTCTTGCGATTTGCAGACCTCGACGTCGCCCGCCAGTTCGCTTGCGACCTCGGTACGCGGCTGAAAGTCGATGACTCGCAAACGTCGTTCGGGGCTGTCAATCGTCACTTGCAGTTGTTCCAAGTCCTGCTCGCGGCCCGAGTCCACCAACAGTGAGAGCCGGAACCGAGCTTCAATGAGCCGGTCGCGGCTTTTGGCGACCGCAGATTCGGCCGGCGTTACATCAACGCATTCGACAATTGTGCCGACATCGATGGCCACGCATGGCAACGCCGCGCGAACTGTACTGCCCGTTCCCAGGCAGCAACTGAGCAACAAGGCCGACTTTGCAAGAATGCAAGGGCAGAAATGTAAGAATGACTTGCTCACGTTGGTACTCCTTTCCCGAAACATGGGCAGTTGGACGTGAAACGGCTGCGCGTTTCCACCGCGCTCGTCGTTGCAGAATCGTAGGGGCGTGGTGGCCGCGAGCAAGGGATTTGTCACCAGATTGAAAGCCGAAAACAACTTGCGCACTTTCAAGCCATGAAGACATCTCGTTGCTCATTGGCAGACAGCATTACCTCGCCCGCAAAGTCCGCTTGATCGGTGCGCCAGCAATAACCCGCCAGCACCGCACGATCTAATATCGGAGGGAACATTGGCAAACGGCATGCCAAGCTTTAGAGCGGCGTTTGAACCGGAGACGCGCCCTCGTCCGGAGCTTTTCGAAAGAAGCCCGAGAGTCCTTGTCGCGCGATTCGCGTCCAAAGGGTGATTGCCGGGATCCTCTTTGCTATCGGGCGCCGGCAGGGTTCCGTCATTACGGCGCACTTGGCGCTTGCGGAGGGTTGAACCGTTACCGGTTGAGCCGATTGTAGTACGAATGCCGAACGCGTCACTACCGCGGCAGGCGATGTCCTCTTTTGGCACAAAATTGTTCGTAAGCTACAGTTCACGCAGTTCCAGCTCTCGCGACGGTCGCAATAAGCAGCCGTTAGCGTGACAGACTGGCAAAAGCGAGCGACTCATCCCACTGACATACTCTCGAAGCTTCGCCCGTGGGTGCACTCGCGGAAATTTCCTCCTTATGAACGACTCGACTTACCAACCGGCTGAGACCGTGCTCGACCTCGAGGAATTGAAGTCCCGTTGTCTGGGAAACATGGATCTGGTCGAGCGCGTGTTGACGAAATTCGCCGGCCAATTGGATCGCGACCTGGTCGAACTGGAAACTGCGATTGCCTCGGGCGATGCAAGTCAGGCTGCACACCTGGCCCACCGTATTAAAGGGATTGCCGCGAGCGTGGCGGCGCGCAGCTTGTTCCACGACGCCTCGCACGCCGAAGAGCATGCCCTGGAAAACGAGTTGGACGAGTTACCTGAGTATCTCGCACGTTTGCAGGACGACCGTAGCAAACTGATCGAATCATTGGAGCGTCGCAGTCGCGAGCAGGCATGAGCCGCTAGGCCGGGTGCTGCAACGACACGAGAAATCCCATGCGAGTTTTGGTAGTCGACGACGATCTGGTGACGCGTGAAATCGTCGTCGAAGATTTGAAACACTTCGGCTATGAAGTGACCGCCGCCAGCGACGGGCGTGAGGCCTTCGAGTTGGTTCGGACCGGCATGTACCACCTGGTCGTCTCTGACTGGCAAATGCCGCACATGAGTGGCCTTGATCTGTGCCGCGAAATTCGCAAGCGCAGCTGGAGTGGGTACATTTACTTCATCCTGCTCACCTTGCGCGGGGGCGTCGACAACGTCGTTTGCGGTTTGGACGCTGGGGCCGACGACTTTCTGACCAAGCCGTTTCAACCCCAAGAGCTGCGCATGCGCTTGCGGACCGGGGAACGCGTGCTGGGCTTGGAAAGCCGTGACCTGATGATCTTTGCCATGGCCAAGCTGGCCGAATCGCGTGACAAAGATACGGGCGCCCACCTGGAGCGCATTCGCGAATACAGCCGGATCCTGGCCGACGAGTTGTCACGGTGGCCGCAGTATTGTGATTTGATCGACGGCGACTACGTGCAGCTCATTTATCAAACCAGTCCCTTGCACGACATTGGCAAGGTCGGTGTGCCGGACTCGGTGTTGCTCAAGCCGGGGCCCCTCACGCCCGACGAGATCGCCGTGATGCAACGCCACACTTTGCTGGGTGGCGAGACTTTGAATAGCGTTGCGCATTCCCGCCCCGAGGCGTTGTTTCTCAACATGGCGCGAGAGATCGCACTCACGCATCACGAGCGATACGACGGCACCGGCTATCCGCGTGGCTTGCGCGGCCAGCAGATCCCGTTGTGCGGCCGGATCGTGGCGCTGGCCGACGTCTATGATGCCTTGACCAGCAAACGCGTCTACAAACCGGCGTTCGACCACGCGCGCGCCCGGGGAATCATTCTTGAAGGGCGCGGCACGCAATTCGACCCGGATATCGTGCAAGCGTTCCTGAATCGCGAGCAGGAGTTTGTCGCCATCGAGCGGCAATTTCACGATCATGGTCCAGCCATCGCGGGACTTCCGCTGGCGGAATCCCTGGCCCTGCCGACGAGCCCCCTCCCCTCGGCGTCTTAATTATCCGTGCCGGCCTGGAAAATCGCTGGCAGGGCTGGCAGCGACGGTAAACTTTACCCACCTGGCACCACCGGCCGGGAGTGCGCCTGCAACTACGACATTTTGACTGCTGCAGGTTCGCGCGCTCAGGTTCGCAGGACGATCAATTCGCAAGGGCTCTGCCCACTTCTCTCGTTTCTGCACACGCGAAGGATTGCGTCCCATGCGGCGGACATGGAAGCGTTGGTTGTTGCTCGTCGCTCTGTTGACTGGCACGCGGACGGCGTTGGCTGACGGTGTGATCCTGGACGGCGTGTCACCGCGCGCGCTGGGCCGCGGCGGTACGAATGTCGGCTATGCCGACAACGGCGCCATGCTGCTCGACAACCCGGCGGCCATGACCAATGTGCAGGGCAACGGCCTGTTCGACGTCGGCGGCGACGGCGTATTGAGCAACTTGCGATATTCCGACGCGCTTCGCTCGGCGGTGAGCAGCGGATTTACGCCGCTCCCCCAGATCGGCTTTGTGCGAAAAAGCCGCGATGGCGACTGGGCCTGGGGCGTGGGGTTGTTCACTCCCGCAGGTTTTTCTTCGCATTACTGGATGCCAGCGCCAGCCTTTCCGCCGGTCGATCCGTACACCGGAACGCAAAAATACCAATCCTTTGGCTCGCTGAGCAAAGTCCTGCCTGCACTGTCGTATCGTGTCACCGATCGCTTGTCGATCGGCGGCACGCTGGGCGTAGGCGTCGGCTACGCATCGCTGAAGGGACCTTACTTTCTGCAAGATCCCACGGGCGTGCCGGCCGGCACACCGGTGCTGATCGACGTGCACGGCGGCGGCGCAACTCCCGTCTGGAGCGCGGCGATGCAGTACTTGCTGACCGACGATACCACGCTCGGCGTCACGTACCAAAGCGGCAGCACGTTCAACCTGCACGGCACGGCGGGCGTCAGCGCCAATTTGGGAATTCCGCTCTCGACCACCTATCAAACTGCCACCACGCACATCACGTGGCCGCAATCAGTGGCCCTGGGTTTGAAGCATCGCATTTGCCCGCATCGCACATTTGCGATGGACGTCATTTGGTATGACTGGTCGAGCGCGTTCAATCAGATCGGGCTCACGCTGCAAGACTCAACGAGCCCCTTCTTCCCCGCAATTCACGAGAATTTGCCGCTCAACTGGCATGACAGCGTATCGATGAAGCTGGGCTACGAACAAATCGTCAAGCCTGGCAGCACGTTCCGCATCGGTTACGTCTATCACCCGAATCCCATTCCACGGTCGTTCATCACGCCGTTCCTGCCGGCGACTTTCACCAACGTGTTCACGCTGGGTTACGGCTGGACGCTGGGAGATTGGTACCTGGACTTTGCCTGGGCGCATGCGTTTGCGCCGGGGATCCACGTGGATCAGAGCAGCTTGATCGGCGCGGCCGGCCTCGGCCCCGGCGACTTCAACAATAGCTTCACGCGTCCGCAGGTCGACGTCTTTGCCGTGAGCTTGATCCGCCCCTTCTAGGACGAGATAAAGCCGTCGCTGCTGTTTGAGAGCGTCGCCACGCGGCACGTCCCGATGTGCGGACGTGCCGCGCGCAAAACTGACGCCTGGCTTGGCAAAGCTATTTTCAACTCACGCGATCAACGTCCGCGTTGACATTCAACTCGGCACGTTGCGGCGCGGGCACTGCTTCGGCCGCATCGAGACGGGCAAAGCTGGGCACTTTGCTGCGAGCAATGTAGTTGATGATGACGCCTGTTTCGTCTCGCTCGCTTTCCAATTCTTGCATGTCGTAGCCGGCTTGCTCGAACAGCTCGCGACATTGCTCCTCGGTCCTTTGCAAAAAGAACCAATCGACGAGCCACTGATACTCGGGCGTCTGGTACAGGCGACAATCCTTGAAGGCCACGTACACGACGCCGCCTTCGTGCAGCGATTCGCGCCAACCCTGCAGCAGCGGAATGAGAAACTTGTTGGGAATGTAATCGCACAGTCCCACGCTATAGATCACGTCACTACGGCCAAACCTTTCGACATTCACCGCTGCTGAAGTCATCCGCAGCGCGTTGTAGCGAACGAAGTTAAACTTGATATTATCCGCCAAGGCCGGGGCGACATTCGCTTGAACAAAGTCCAAGGCCAAGGGGTCGTTGTCAATGAGCGTGATCGTCGTCGCACCCAAGCGCGGTGCTCCCAGCCCACCGGCAAATTCACGGCAGGGGCCGCAAGCGACATTGAGCACAGCCACATCAC
>CAMFLN010000341.1 GCA_945957305.1 uncultured Planctomycetaceae bacterium
AGCCTGCCTCGAGTTCCAATTGCGTCAGCGTGCGGATTGTCGACACGAGCCTGGGCCTCCTCAAAGTCCGGCATTCAGTGGCGGGTCTGCGCCCGCTCCCCTGCGCATTTCCTGGAGACAGGAGAAAGCGGGCAGGTTCGCTGCAACTTGCTCCCCGCAGCAAATTTTCCGTACATCGCGTGGCCGCGCGGCGATTTCAGCACTTTACCTACGCCGTCACGTTCTCGGTCGTGACGCACAACGTGGCAGTGTCGCGGGCGATCGTCGCACAAATCTGCTCCAGCGGCAAACCGTTGGGATTGGCGTCGAAGGGTCGCTCGATTTCGGCGCCCGCCTCTTCGATCCCCAACATGCCAAATGAAACTACGGCGACCACCAAGGGGGCGGCGAAACCCATGCGACTAACGAGCACGAACGGCAGCGAAGCAAGGTAAATCAGCAACAATTGGCGAATCAGCGAGGCATACACGAAGGGCAGCGGCGTCTTTTGAATTCTTTCGCACCCTCCTTGCGCATCGACCATCGCGTTGAGAACTTGCTCCATGGCCATCGCCTGATAGCTGTCGATCTGGCTGTCGCTGCGTCGCACGTTGATCCAATCGCTGATCGCGCCGGCGAGCACGCTGGGAGGATTCGCTGCCGCCGCGGCCCGCCGCGCCAAGCGCCCCGGGACCAGGTTGGCAATCGATTTGTATTCGAACGTGCCACGCAACGTCTCGCGGACACTTGTCACATAGGCCGTGAGCAACGGCGCCAGATCATCGGCCGGCGGGGCGTAGTGCGCGGCCAGTCGGGCCAGATTCCGCGAGCCATTGACCAGTGCCCCCCAAAACGCCCGCCCATCCCAATAGCGATTGTTCGATGAATTCGTGCGGAACACGATCAACATGCTCATCGCAACGCCCAGCACCGAATGCCCCAGTTGGTCGAGCGAGGGCAAAGGAGCGGCGTACCTTTCCAGCACGTAGTCGTCGACGATGCACAGCAGCAGGCTGAACAGGGTCAGCAGCCCGACCCGCCCCAGCACATTGGGCAGCACTGTTCCGTAGAATGCGCAAGTCGTGCGCCACCACTGCCCCGATTGGTATTCGATCATTGCGATGTGCGCCTTCGCTGAGCAGGTTCTTCATTGGCCCTTGAGCCATCCATTGGGAACCAGCGGTCACCCCACTTGTGATACAGCGCCTCTTGAAACTCTTCCCACTGCTCGCGCGATCGCGAAGCAGGAAAGGGTTCGGGCGCGATCGCCCGGGGTGAACTCCACACGATGTCGAATTGCAGATCTTCGGCGACCTGGCCGAGCATCGGCTGCCGCCAAGCGTGGCGATTCTCCTCGTCCACGATCAATTCCCCTTCAGGTGCTTCAAAGGCTTGCGTGAGCATCGCGGCGCGAATGTCCGGCGTGCGATCGGATTGAGATGCTTCGACCGCCCGGGCCCACAGATAGACGCTGGCATAACTAACCGCCATGGGGTCGGTCGCAACGCGTGTCGGGCCATACCGGACATGCAGGCGCTCGAGAAAGCCCTCGTTGTCGGCATTCGAGATCGTTTGAAAGTAGCTCCAGGCCGCATAATCTCCGACCAAATCGCTGTCGTGAGCGGCGATGGTTTGCAGCTCCTCCTCAGTCACGGTGAAGGAGAGCGTCGGCACTTCCGCGGATTTAATTCCGGCTTCGCGCAAACAGGCGAAGAGGCTCATATTGCCGGTGCCGCTGACGGTGTTGATGACCATGTCGGCTTTCGAGGAGACCACCTGCTGCGCGATGTCGGCAAAGTTGGTAGCCCCCAGCGGCCGGTAACTCTCGCCCACGACGACTCCTCCCAAGCTGGCCAGTTCGTCGCGAATAATCTCGTGCACGGTGTGCGAATAGATGCCATCCACGCCGATCAGATAGAAGCGCCGCTTGCCCAGGAAAGCGAACGCGTATTTCACCGCCGGCAGGATCTGTTGATTCGGCGCGCCCCCTAGATAAATCACATAGGGAGAGTCTTCCATTCCTTCGTAGGTACAGGAATACACGAGCAAGTGATCGTGGCGCTCGCATACCGCCTCGACCAGTTTGCGGCACGGTGATCGCCAGCAGCCAAACAAGGTAACGACCTTCTCGGTCTCGATCAGGTCCTCAGCCTGTTCAGCAAAGTGGGTCTCGTGTGACTTGCCGTCGCGAACGATCGCCTCGATCCTGCGGCCGTCGAGTAAACCGCCCGATTCGTTGATCTCGTCGACCGCCATCAGCAGGGCATCGACAATCGGTCGTTCGCTGGCGGCCATCGGCCCTGTCAAGGAATGGACGATGCCAATCTTGATCGGAGGTAAATCGGGCGAAGCGGCAGCAGGGGGAGTCTCTTCCTTGTCGGGCGACTGGCCGTCGACGGTGGCTGGTGTTGAACTCGCGCCATTGGCCGGCGGGGTTCCGCTGGTTTCGCTTTCGCGCGCCGAACTCTCCAGATTCACGACCGCTGCAGCGGCCCCTCGCATGGCCGCCACGGCCGCCGAGGCTTCTGCGCCCGCGACGCTTTGTTCGACGCGATTGGGCGCTTCTCCCTTGCTATGTGTCAGTACATGCTGGTACTGGCTCAGCAGTCCGACCACGACCGCAGCCAAGATCGTCAACGCTCCGGCCGCGGCACTCCATCCCAACTTGCGCCGTAAGCGATCGCCGTGTACGCCGTTCGGCAACGCGATAACGGGCGGAATCATGCCTGAACTCGTCAGGCTCTGTTCGAGCAAGCGAATCTCGTCGGCTACGCACCGTGCCGAGGCGGGACGCAATTGCGGATTTTTTTCCAATAATCGATCGATCAGCCGCACGATCCGCGCGGGCATGCCGGGCATGATTTCCGAGAGCGAAGCCGGCCGTTCTTCGACCACCGCCCGCAAGACGTGCAAATAGCTCGACTTCTCGAACGGCGACTTGCCAGCGAGCATCGCGTACATCAAGCAGCCTAAGGAGAACAAGTCGGCCCGTTGATCGACAGCAGTGCCGCACGCTTGTTCGGGAGACATGTAGGCGGGCGTGCCGATCACCTGGCCTCCGAGCGTCAGGTGTTCATGCAGGGCCAAGGCGCGGGCAACGCCGAAATCGAGCAACTTAACGCGGCGCAGCGGCTCGTCGAGGCGGCGTGCTTCGAGCCAGACATTGGCCGGCTTGATGTCGCGATGCACCAGTTGCCGTTCGTGCGCCACGGCCAGCCCCTCGGCAATTTCACGCCCAATGCGCAACGCCTCGATCAGCGGCAAAGAACCCTCGCGGCGCAGCCGCTCGTCCAATGTCTCACCGCGCAGCAGTTCCATGACGATAAACAGGCAGCCTGCGTCTTCGCTGACCTGATGGATCGTCACGATGTGGTCGCTGCTGAGCGAGGCGGCCAATTGCGCCTCTTGAACAAAACGCTTGCGTTGTGCCGCGTCGATGTCGGCCGAACGCAAGACCTTGACGGCCACGCGACGCCCCAGGGCGGTGTCTTCTGCCTCGAAGACCACGCCCATCCCTCCTTCTCCCAGCACCCGCAAAATGCGGTAGCTTCCCAGGCGCCCAAGTTCGTCGGAGCACTGGGCGGGAGCCAGCATTCCCTGCCAACTGGGCGCGGGGCTGATCGTCGCTGTCCGAGCAGCGTCGAATGCTCCGACTGATTCATGATGCGTCGCCGTGGCCCCACCCGCCGGAGTGCGATAGTCACCGCTCACGGTATCTTTGCCCGTCGGTCTCTCCGGCCTACTGGGTTCGTACGCTATTTCCCCCGTGCGCAACTCGGCCAGGCACTGCTCGCATTCCGCGGCATGGCGCAGCAATCGGGCCAATTCTCCCGTCGGTAGTTCGCCACGGAGCGCGGCTGAAATGGCCGCGCTATGGGGACAACAGTCGATCGAACTTTCGGCCGGCACGGTTCGGATCCTCGTCACTCGCAGAGCTTCATCAACCCACACCCGTCAGGGCGCCTATAATCGCGCACTCTATATATAGGTCGCCCGCGTGAGCTGTCCCCGGGGCGCGCGGACACCCTGCTCCTCACTGCAGAGGCGCCCAGGTACTTACACTCGGTGCGATCGGGAAAACCCGCATCAGGCGACTAATGCGGCCGCAGAAAACGAAGGGATCCGATGAACTCTTCACCGAGTTCTCAGGCAACCAGGTAGGACTCGAGTCGCAGCCGGTCTACCTCAATGCCCAGCCCTACCCCCTGAGGCGCCGCGAGCGTGCCATCAGCCACCGACAGCTGGTCGCGCAAGACGTTTTCGCGCAATTGGTACCAGGCGCACTCGTGTGCGAGGCCAAGGTTGGGAGCCGCCGCGGCGAGTTGCAACACACCGGCCAGCGCCACTCCCAAACCAGCAGCGCCGCGCAACGACGCCGGCAATTGCGCCGCAGCCGCCAGTACCGCGCATTGCCTGGCCGGCCACAGTCCCCCCACCTGATTCACGTCAATAATCAGATGCGCGCACCCCCCCGCGCGCAACAGCATCAACAGGTCGGCCGCAGAACGCAGCGGCGCGCAGACGGCCAAGGGAACCGTGGTTTGTCTGGTCAAAGCCGCGAGACCGTCGATTCCCGAATCAAGTGGGTCGACGATGAACTGGAGCGCAGTTCGCTCGAGCTGCCGGCATAGCTCTCGCGCATCGTCAGCGGGATACCGTCCATTGGCGTCCAGGCGCAATTCCACGTGATCCGTCGTCACTTGGGCCACGGCGGCGACCGTTTCGAGATCGCGAGGCAATTGTCCGGTGGCGGGAATGACCAGGCAATGAAATCCTCGCTCGGCCAGGTCGCGCGCCAATTGTTGAGTGCGCCCCGGCGAAGCGATAGGCAGACGCATGGCCAGCGGAACCCGCGGCCGGTACTCTCCTCCCCATATACGTGATAGGGGGCGCTGCGCCTCGCGGGCGAGCAAGTCCCAACTGGCCATCTCCAGGGCCGCCCGCAACCCCGAGGGCATTGTCGGTTCCAGCTGCAGCAACTCTTCGATGGCCGCGACACTACGACCGGCCACCAGCGGGAGCAGCCACTCG
>CAMFLN010000342.1 GCA_945957305.1 uncultured Planctomycetaceae bacterium
TGTAGGCGAACAGTGCCACTTTGGCGATGCCTGCTTGGCGCGTGGTCTTAGCGAACGGGATTTCCGGAATCGCCGACGGCATGCCGGGCACAGCGCCACCGAGGGCCGGCAATTGAGTGGCGGGGACGCCAATCATCACGCTGCTGCTATTGGTGCCCATGACTCCGGCCCGCGCTTCCACAATGTATTTGGCGGACGCGCGATCCGGTTTCAAGAGGACGCCGTTGGCGAACATCGCTTGCCGCAACGTGCTGATCAAATAATTTTGGTCAACCAGGCCAGTGAGCCGATCGGTGTCGAGGAAAACCTCCTTGCCCGCGAGCGGTTGCAAGTTGATCTCGTTAACCGCTTTGTCGATTGCCGAGGACATGAGCATCTGCTCAGTGGCCGTGCGTGCCGAGTCCGAGCTACGCGTCGCCCCGCAGCCCACGAGCGCCATCAAGGACAGGCTCATTGCGACGAACAAGGCGGACACCGCTTGGAGGCGCGCAGCACTGCAACGCGCAGCCGGCCAAGGCTGCGAATCGAGCGACGTCCTGCACGCATTGCGGCGCGTACCAAAGAGCAACGGAATCTCGGCCTCGGGACCATGGAAGTGAGGTCGACACCTGTCGACCGTTCCCCGAAAGGGTCGCGGATTATAGCGAAAGCCCTCTGGTCACTAAACCGACATTTGGCCGGCAATGGGCAGCCAGAAAACCTGGCGGAGAAAAAGGATCTGCGTAGCCTGGCAAGCCTAGCGAGAACGAGTGGCTAGCGCTTCCTCGTCCGCCGCGCCAGCACCGCACGATAGCACGCACAGATTAAGGATTACTGTGCGGCTTCCGCGGCCTCGGCATAGAACAGGGTCGCTTCTTCTTGGGTCAACTTGGTATCCAGCGAAGCACAGTTCATTTCCGCACGGAAGCGGTGTGTGCCCGGCGACTCGGCCTTGGCTCTGATCTTAAACACGACCTCTTTGCCAGGATCGATCGCGCCAATAGTCCGCAACGACACCATGCCCGGCTTGATCTCGTGTTGTCCGCCGTCGACGCTCACCGGTTCAATCCCGTTGGAAAAATAGGCCGTGACGTCAATCGCCTCGGCCGTCTTTGTCCCGCGGTTGCGCACATGAATCTCATAGACGGCTTCCGTCCCCACCGCCACCGGGCCTGACGGGTCGACAACGTCCATCGCCAAATCCGCCACGGCCTGAACCTGCGTGGACATGGTCGCGGACTGCTGCAACTCGCGATCGCCGACACAATTGATTTCGACCTCGTTGGCGCCCGCCGAACGCAGCAGGCACTTCAGCGAAAGCGTAACTTCGGCGTTGGGTGCGAGCGTGGCAACAGTCCATTGCACGTTGTCCGCCCCGTCGGCGTGATTCCCGGACGAACTGCAGGAGACAAATTCCGCACCACGGGGCATACGGCACGTCACGCGAACGTTTTGTGCCGCTGCGTTGCCAGTGTTCGTGACGTGGAACTCGTAGGCCGCTGCCGTTCCGGCGTACTGCATCTTCGGCCCCTTCGTGGCGACCGTGAGAGCCGCACGGCGCACCGTGACTTCCTCTTCGAGCGTCGCGGTAATGTCGCCAGCGGCCTTGGCCTCGGCATGAATCGCCACTTGTCCCGCCTGCCGGGCGATCAATTCGATTTCGATTGTTTTGCTTTCGCCGGCACGGAGTGTTCCCAGCGGATGGCTCGCCGGCGGTCCGTCGCTGGGATCAAGCGGCGCTAGGGTAATGACGACGCTTTCGGCATCTCCCGTGCCGGGGTTCGACAGCTGCAACTTGTAAGTCGATCGTTCGCCGAAGGCGACCTCTTTCGCCCCGTCCAGGCTGAGCGCCAGCTTCGGCTCTTGCACTTCGACCGTGGTCTGGCTGGCCACCGGCGCTTGAGTCCACCGCACCGCCAGGTCAAACGGTTGGCTCTTTCGGGGCACAATGTCCAGTGACAACTCTTCGTGACCTTGCGCCGTCAACGTGCTGAGCTTCCAACAAATACCGTCCTGCGTCGGCGCCGGCTCCGTCGTGCCATTGGTCGGCTTGGCATCGACGACTTCGGCGAAATCGGGAACAGCAATCGTCACGACCACGTCGCGCGCCGACATGGCGCCGGTGTTGTTCAAAATCAATTTGAAAGTGGCCTGCTTGCCGACAGAGATTTTGCGGGGACCGAGCGTTTCGATGCTGATGCTGGGACTAGTGCTGCGCATCACGGCGCTGTCATTGACGGCCGGCACAGCAGCGGGCGGAGCGGCCACATCCTCGTCGCGCCCGGGATTTGTCGCTCGGGCTGTGCGCATGACGCCGTCGCTGGCCGGTGTTGGCTTCGCGCCTGTGTTCGTCTGCGTGGGGGCACGCCGCATGCCCTCTCCCAAGGGAGGAGCGTGAGCGGTCGCGGTATCGTCGACGACGCGTCGCCGGCTGGCTTGCTGCGGCTCGCGCTGCGGTGCATTACGACGCGTGGCCGGCTGAACCTCGGTTGCGCCACGATTGCGCGATGTCCCTTCTTCCTCCACGAATGGAGCGTTGTAGTCGGAATCGTCTCGCTGAGGCGCGGCATTGCGCGTCGGTTTGGGTGCAGGACGGTTGTTCGCACGATTGCCCCCGACCAGCGAGCGACCGAACTGCTCGAACCGTTGCGGCAAGGACTGCCGCGGTTCGTTGTCTTCCTGCGCCTGCACGGCCGATAACTGCAGGCAAGCGCCCACTGCGATTACGAAGACCAATAAGCGTGCTGGGGAGAGCATGTTTTTTTCCTGCAAGGGCGCCCTGAAAAGGCAGTTCGTCGAATGTATCGGCTAGGAGAACTTGGCGAGTTTAATCGGATTCGCGCAACGCTCCGACGGTAGCAGTGACAGCATGCGGGAAAGACGGGGGAGCCTCTCCGAGAAATCTGCGTCCGCTGTGAACAAGTCCGTTATGCCACCGTGATGGCCGCCGACGATCAGGCCTCGCACGCAGACGGCAAGCGTGACACTTGGCCGTGGGTGTTACCTCGCAGAACTGAAGTCTCGCAGCCTACGAGGCTTTGATCGGCTTGACGCTCGGCGTGTCGCTGGCCTCGCGAAAACTACGCGTGGCGACCATGACAAAGCTGCCCGCGACAAAACCGAGGAAGCCGCCGAGAATCGCGGCCGAGGCTCCTCCCAGCGCGATGCCTGCCAGATTTGCCGGCGTCAGGAACAATAAACCCGCCGTGCCGAGCAACCAGCCGAGTACGGCCGAAACCGCGACGATCGCGATCAACGCTCGGCCAAACCCACGACGATCACGCAACTGAGTGGCCGGAGCGCAGCGGACGACTTCGCCGGGTCGCCGCGAGGTCGTTGCATTCTCGGCCGCCGTACGGCGCGCCGAGTCGGCAATTTGGTGTGATCCAAAAGCATTCGCCACGACATGCGCGGCACCGAGGATCAAGAACCACACGATCAGCATCGACCACATCGGGCCGACGGTCTGGAACACAAGGAGTAACACGGCACATGCTGTGACGACGCTCAAGAGCGTGCGCGTGCTGAACTGCCAAGCGCCAAAGCCCTGTGACTTGTATTGATCATTCATTACGCTACTGCCTGCGGTTCCCCATCATTCTAGGCATCTGCGGGCCGCGCGTCCTGTCCCCTAGTGATTGCGGGCCGCACATGGGCTTGGCACAAGCCGACGCCGCGACGAGGCATTCAAGCGCGTTTCTATTTTTTTGGCGCGCCGGGAATTCGCTTTACTTCCCAGTGGCATTTAGTTAATGTCGGCAGGCGAAGGGGACCATGGAAGGGCACTCATCCTCGATTCGGAGAACCCCAGGTCATGAAGACCGAGTTGCGTGAGGCGATGACCTCTGGTGTCTACGTGGAATTCCGCGACGGAGTTGGCAATACCGTCGGTCAAGCTCTCTACACCGACTGGCGCGGCCGTCCTGTACCGGCCGTGGGCGACATGCTGGCCAGCGACGTGCCAGGCGCAAGTACCCCAAAGGCCTCGGCAAGCGCCGCAAAGCTTTCCGGCTGTGTGATCGCGCGTTACTTCGAGTTGCAGACCGAAGCCGACGGAACACCCTGCGTGTGGGTGCGGCTGATCGTCGAGGTCACCTCGGGCCGGCGCGAGCTCAAATCGCGATCCTCGGTGACTTTTTCGCGCAATTAGCAATTAGCGAGGGTAACCTGTTCTCGCAATTAGCGAGGACGCGTTGAGGCGCGACCGTGCACCGCGCTTCATACCTGCAACGGCCTACGTCGTGGCGCAAGCTGTGCGAAGAGCCGCCTCTTCGCCCTTGGTGATTTCAAAACCCATGTCCTTGATCATCCGGTAATCGGCCTCGGGCGCCTGACCTTTCGTGGTCAGGTAGTCGCCGACGAAGATGCTGTTGGCGATGTACAGTCCCAGGGGCTGCAAACTCCCCAAGTGCATCTCTCGCCCACCGGCGATGCGGATTTCGCGATCAGGATTGACGAAGCGGAACATCGCCAGAACCTTCAGGCAATAGCGCGGATTGAGTTCTCCTCGCCCGGCCAGCGGCGTACCGCCGATGGGATTGAGGAAGTTGACCGGGATCGACTCGACCTTCAGCTCGCGCAAGTGCAGCGCCATTTGCACGACGTCGGCATCCCGCTCACCCATACCGACGATGCCCCCCGAGCACAGTTCCATGCCGGCCTCGCGCACCGCCTGCAACGTCGCCACCCGGTCCGCGTAGGTGTGAGTCGAACAGATGTCGGCGTAGAACTCTTCACTGGTATTCAGATTGTGGTTGACCTTGTCGACGCCGCAATCCTTGAGCTGCTGCGCTTGCTCCGGAGTCAGCAATCCCAAGCAGGCGCAGATTTGCAAGTTGTATTTTCTCTTGATCTCGGGCACGATCGTGGTAACGGCGGCCATTTCACGTTCGTTGGGACCGCGCGCCGAGATGACGATGCAATAGGTCTTGGCCCCATTGGCGGCCGCCATTTCTGCTCCCGCGAGCAACTTGTCGCGCGACAGCAGGTTGTAGCGCGGGATCTCGGCCTCGGAGACCTTGGAT
>CAMFLN010000343.1 GCA_945957305.1 uncultured Planctomycetaceae bacterium
CGCGCCGAAGAAAGATTCTTGTCGGCCCTGTCGGGCGTGAGCGATCCGCAGGAAAAACGTCGCATCATCGGCCGCGTGTTTATCGAGTGCTTCACCGACGAAGCTGCAAAAATCGCGGGGGCCGAGTTTCTGGCGCAGGGGACCCTCTATCCGGACGTAATCGAAAGCGGCGCCGCCGTCGACGGTCCCGCAGCCACGATCAAGCTGCATCACAATGTCGGTGGACTGCCCAAGGATTTGAACTTTCAATTAGTGGAACCGCTGCGCGACCTGTTCAAGGATGAAGTACGTCGACTGGGGTCACAACTAGGTCTGCCGGACGATATCGTTTGGCGACATCCCTTTCCGGGGCCGGGCCTGGCCGTGCGCTGCCTGGGTCCCGTGTCGCGCGAGCGGCTGGATCGCCTCCGCGACGCCGATGCGATCGTGGTCGAAGAAATCCGCGCCGCGGGTCTCTATCGCCAGACGGCGCAATCGTTCGCCGTGTTGCTGCCGGTGCAAAGTGTGGGAGTCATGGGCGACGCCCGGACATACGAGGACGCGGTGGCCGTGCGTTCGATCGATACCGAAGACTTTATGACCGCGGATTGGAGCCGGCTCCCCTACGATTTGCTGGCGCGCATTTCGACACGCATCATCAACGAAGTAAAGGGCGTGAACCGGGTCGTCTACGACATCAGCTCGAAGCCGCCCGCCACGATCGAGTGGGAATAAGGGCGTGGTCCAAATCGGCCGCGGAATTTCCTGGAGTGCCGCTTCGCGGCCGCGGCACAGGTCGCCTTTGAAACCAGGCACGTACAATACTCTTTCGCGATATTCATGAACCGACAATACATCTACCAAATCGGCGAGCTGACCAAAAAGTTCGGCCAGCGCGAGGTCCTGAAGGATATCTGGCTGGCCTTCTACCCCGGCGCCAAGATCGGCGTGCTCGGCCGCAACGGCTCGGGCAAGAGCACACTGCTGAAGATCATGGCCGGCGTCGATCGCGATTTCGACGGCGAAGCGCGCCTGACCGACGGGTTCACCGCCGGCTACGTGCCACAGGAGCCAATGCTCGACGCGACGACCGACGTCCGCGGCAATATCGAGTTGGCCGTTACTTCGACACGACAGCTGCTACAAAGATTTGAAGAGATCAACGCCCGCTTTGCCGAGCCGCTGGACGACGCGGCCATGGAAAAGCTGCTCGCCGAGCAGGCCCGCGTGCAAGACAAGATCGACCTCGTGAACGCGTGGGAGCTCGATCGGCAAATCGAAATCGCCATGGATGCGATGCAATTGCCGCCCGGCGACGCCGACGTGACGACACTCTCGGGCGGAGAGCGCCGGCGCGTGGCCCTGTGCAAAATGCTGTTGGAAAAGCCCGACTTGCTGTTGCTGGACGAACCGACAAACCATCTCGATGCGGAAAGCGTCGCCTGGCTCGAGCGGCACCTGGCCGAATATTCCGGCACCGTGGTCGCCGTGACTCACGATCGTTACTTCCTGGACAACGTGGCCGGCTGGATTCTGGAGCTCGATCGCGGCCGCGGCATTCCCTGGGAAGGGAACTATTCGTCGTGGTTGGAGCAAAAGCGCGACCGGCTCGCGCGCGAGGAAAAAGCAGCATCGGCCCGTCAGAAAACGCTCGCCCGCGAGTTGGAATGGATTCGCATGGCGCCCCGTGCCCGCCAGGCCAAGAGCAAGGCCCGCATCAAGGCTTACGAACAAATGTCGGCCGAGGCCTATCAGGATCGGCAAGAAGAGTTCGAAATGCAAATCCCGCCCGGTAAGCACCTGGGGGAGCTGGTTATCGAACTCGACAAGGTGTCGAAGGGCTACAACGATCGCCTGCTCATTGATGACTTGAGCTTGCGGCTGCCCGCCGGTGGCATTGTCGGTGTGATCGGTCCCAACGGCGCCGGCAAGACAACCCTCTTTCGCATGCTGGTCGGCCAAGAGCAGCCCGA
This sequence comes from uncultured Planctomycetaceae bacterium, assembly GCA_945957305.1. Taxonomy (GTDB): domain Bacteria; phylum Planctomycetota; class Planctomycetia; order Pirellulales; family JACPPG01; genus JACPPG01. Next base: position 1,953 of record CAMFLN010000343.1, read on the forward strand.
CAAGGGCACATTGCGTGTCGGCCCGACCGTCGAGCTGGGCTACGTCGACCAGAACCGCGACGCGCTCGACCCCGAGAAAACCATCTTCGAAGAAATTTCCGGCGGTTACGACAATTTCGACATTGGCGGGCGAAAGGTCCCGGCCCGCGCTTATGTCGCGCGATTCAACTTCCTGGGCACCGACCAGCAGAAGCTAGTCGGCACGCTCTCGGGCGGCGAGCGCAATCGCGTGCACCTGGCCAAGCTGCTGCGTCGCGGCGCCAACCTGTTGCTGTTGGACGAACCGACCAACGACCTCGACGTCGATACGCTCCGCGCCTTGGAAGAAGCGATCCTGAACTTCGCCGGCTGCGTGGTCGTCATCAGCCACGACCGCTGGTTCCTGGATCGTATCGCGACCCATATCCTGGCCTTCGAAGGAGATGGCTACGTTCACTGGTGCGAAGGCAATTTCCAGGTGTACGAGGAGCAGCGCCACGCCCGCCTGGGGACCGAGGCGGACCAGCCCAAGCGCTTCCGCTACAAAAAGTTGCAGCATTAGCCGCCGAGGAACAGTCGCGGCCGCGCAGCTTTGACCGAAAATCTTGAAGGAAAATTACCGCGCCCTTATTTGCGGTGCATAATAGAAATTAAGAACGGTCGAGAACGCACCACCTGGGTGCGTGGACCGAATCGTTGTGTAAGTGAGTTCCCAGAGGGAGTCTGTTGGCGATGACTGTGTTGCACACTGGTTCGACGAAGAAGTATTCCACAGGTTGGGACGCCATTTTCTCCGGCGGCGGCAAGAAACGAGCCGGCACGGCCACCAAGGCGAAGAAGGCGACGGCAGCCAAGAAAGCGAAGCCGAGCAAACCGGCCAAAAAGCGGGCCAAATAGCCGCGGCCAATAAAGCTATTTTTTTGTACTAGCTCTACCCATGCCAACCGCTATTTTCATTTCTCTGCCCGTCAAAGACCTTAAGAAGTCACAGGCATTTTACGAGGCGCTCGGCTTCCAGAGTAATCCTCAGCTGTCGGATGAAACAGCAGCGGGCATCACGATCAGCGATACAATATCTGTGATGTTGGCCACGCATGCGAAGTTCCAGGAGATTTCGCCCAAGCCAATCTCGGATGCGACGAACTTCTGCCAAATATTGCTCAGTCTATCGTGTGAGAGCCGCGAAGAGGTCGATGCGTTGGTGTCGAAGGCAGTTACCGCCGGAGGAACGAAAGCGCATGAGCCCGAGGACTACGGCTTCATGTACCAGTGCGGTTTCTACGACCCCGATGGTCATGGGTGGGGGCTCACATGGATGGACCAGAGCAATCTCCAATGAGACTGAAGTTAGCACCTGCTCGTCGCTGAGAATCTTGTACCCATTGAATTCCTAGAGATTGCCGTAATCAACGAGCAGCTTTCAACAAGACTCCCCGATCAAGCGGCCCGGCACGGTGGATACTGAATCGCTTTTTTGGCTGAGAGGCGGACGGTTTAGTGGACCACGATCAGTGGAAGTGGACGGAATTCCTGGTAAAATCGATAATCGCTGGAACGAGGGTATCGCTCCGAAACCCTGTTAATTCAGCCCTGCGGGCGTAGCTCAGTTGGTAGAGCGCTAGCTTCCCAAGCTGGATGTCGACGGTTCGAGTCCGTTCGCCCGCTTTTTTTCTCTTCCGGGCATAGAGCGTCATCTTTTCATTTTCATGAGATGGCGCGCGTGCAGCCCGTCCTGCGGCCAACGCATGGTACCGCAACGCCATCTCGCAGCGAGTGCTGCGTCGCGCGGTCCCAGGTAGAATAGTCGTCTATGCCTCCAGCCCCTAAGCAAACCCTCCGCTGGTTCGAGGCGGCCGTTGAGTCGTTCTTCGCCTGGAAAGCTGGATGCGAGTACAATCTCTCGATGGGCGACGAGGAACTGAAAGAGGGCGGTGATTCGCCATCGTATTTTCAAAACCGCGGAGATTTCAGGTGAAGAATATGAGCCGACATCTCTCCGCAATTTGGTATCTCTGTGCGGCGCTGGTGGCATCAAATAGCTCGGCGCAAGCGCCTACGAACGCACCGGATTTGATTTCCCACGAACGCCCGTTCATTGCCATCTGGGAGGACAAACCGGGACATACTTTTAAACAAGAAGCCCCTTATCTGAGAATCGCTATTTGGAATGATGGCAGCGTGCTATTCGCCGCCAATCCCAAATCTTGGAGCCACGGCCTGCGGCGCGGCAGAATATCGGTTGAGCAAGTCACCCGGTTGAAGTCAGCGATTTCCGCGTCTGGCGTGTTCGACCTCAAAACAACGGGCATCTATCCCGTTTGTTGTCCGCAGGATTACATCCTAGCGGACCTGGGTGCCAAGCAGCAATTATTGTCCTGCGCCGAAGTTGCATGGCCCCATGTTAAGGAGCGAGAATACCAAGAGCTTAGAAAGTGTTGGTACGCGCTGGATCAGATTGCCCTTAGCGGGCGTCCTGATGATTTCGAAGCTGTTGACCAACGATTCCGCAAAGCACCGCCTTCGTGGTTCCTACAAGAGCGAAAGTAGTCTATGCCCCCAGCCCCCAAGCACACCCGACGCTGGTTCCGGTTTTCGTTGGGCAAGGTATTGGCCATTGGTTACTACACACAATGTGTCATGATTCTTATATGGCAATACGATTAAGATCGCCGCTCGCGGTTACTCCCCTCGGTCCTGGCCATTTCAGAGCTGTCGTCGGACCGGATTCGACACTGCGGGTAGAACCAAGGGGTCACTTTGCGATTGCAGTCTCCGCAGCCTTGGCGGTTGGCGCGTTAATCACGGTCCTATGGTTCGTCCCAGGCGTCCCACTTGGCGTCAGAATTGCGATGACCATCGTTGGGTGCGCTTCTGGCGCAGTGCTGATTGCTTTCTTTGTGTTTGTGCATTCTCACGAACGGCAACATGGGCCGTACCTTGTTGTAAACGGGGAGGGAATCAACCTACGAGGCGGTCGGAGTGTCTTCCTTGGAGATTTCGACTCTTTTGAGATAGCGCGACGATGGGAGCCAACAGGCGACGGAGAATCGATGGTGTCATACCTCGTCC
>CAMFLN010000344.1 GCA_945957305.1 uncultured Planctomycetaceae bacterium
CCTTGCCGCCGGCCGAGCTGCTTCCTTCGTCCGCGCCGCCGCGCTGGCTGGCGCAAGCGCTGGCCGACAGCCGCGGGGGGCGAAACCTCCAGCACATCGGCCTGGTGCGCGACATCGCCGATTGCGCGATCCTCGACCGTTTTGATGTGGTGGGAGAATTGGACCTGGCGGCGTGGGAAATTCGGCCGACCTAGTTTCCCACAACCTTAAGACACTACCGGGCGCTGGGAGCGCTGGACCATTAGGCACCGCGAGCGGTAAACTGGGCGGTTTCTCATTTTGCAAATCTCGGTCCGCAGGCCCCCAACATGGACATGGATAAACTGGTTTCGCTGTGCAAGCGGCGCGGCTTTCTCTTTCAATCGAGCGAAATCTACGGCGGACTCAACGGCTTCTGGGACTACGGGCCGCTCGGAACGGAGCTGAAGCGCAACATCAAAGAGGCCTGGTGGCGCGACATGATCACGGGCCACGACGACTTGGACGCGCCTGCCGGCGCCCCCAGCGCCTTTCAAATGGTCGGGCTTGATTCGACGATCATCATGCATCCGCAGATCTGGAAGTGCTCTGGCCACTACGATCTGTTTCACGATTTCATGGTCGATTGCCGGGAATCAAAGAAGCGATATCGCCACGATCAAGTTCGCGGGCGCTGGGTCAGCTACCAGGGCAAGCGGGCCTTCGTCGCCACGCAATTCGGCGGCGACGAAGGACTGGCCGAAACGGAACAAAAGGGATTGAAGTTTTTCGGCCTGCGGGCGAAGGACGCCGAACGACTCGCCTGGGAAGGAGACCTGATCAGCCTGACCAAGGTGGCTGATTTCGCCGAGGTTCTTGGTCCCGACGCGAAGGCGTTGGGCACCCTGACCCCGCCGCGCGAATTCAACCTGATGTTCAAGACCTACGTCGGCGCGTTGTCGGGCGAAGAAGGCGCCGCATTCCTGCGCCCGGAAACAGCGCAGGGTATCTTCGTCAACTTCAAGAACGTCGTCGACAGCAGCCGCGTGAGCGTTCCCTTTGGCATTGCCCAGGTCGGCAAGAGTTTTCGTAACGAAATCACGCCGCGCAACTTCACGTTTCGCTCGCGCGAGTTCGAGCAGATGGAAATCGAATTCTTCTGCCACCCGAGCCAATCGGCCGATTGGTACAAGTACTGGCGTGATCGCCGCTACCGCTGGTACACCGAGCTAGGACTGGCCGGTGATCGCTTGATCTTGCGCGACCATCACCAGGACGAGCTGAGCCATTACTCCTGCGGCACAGCCGATATCGAATACGCGTTCCCGTTCCTGCCGCCGGGCGAGTTCGGCGAATTGGAAGGTATTGCCCACCGTGGCGACTTCGACCTCCGCAGCCACATGGAAGGCAAGCTGGTGCGCGAGGGGGACACGCTGGTCGTCGTGAAGGACGCCGAAGGCAAGCCGCGCCATCGCGGCAGCGGCAAGGATCTGTCGTATTACGACGATATCACCCGCGAGCGCTTTATCCCGCACGTCATCGAGCCCTCGGCCGGGGCCGACCGTGCGACGCTGGCCTTCCTGTGCGAGGCGTACACCGAGGACAAGGTGCCCGACGAGAACGGCAATCCGCGCGAACGCGTTTTTTTGAAGCTGCATCCGCGTCTGGCGCCGGTCAAGGCCGCGGTGTTCCCGCTGGTGAAGAAGGACGGCATGCCCGAGGTCGCGCAAAAGATCTATCGCGACCTGAAGAAGCACTTCAACGTCTACTACGACGAAAAGGGAGCGGTCGGTCGCCGCTACGCCCGGCAGGACGAGATCGGCACCCCTTATTGCATCACGGTCGACGGCGAGACCCTGACCAGTGGGACCGTGACAATCCGCGATCGCGACACGCTCAAGCAATGGCGCGTGAAAGTGGACGATTGCGTCGCCGAATTGAGCAAAGGCTTGGGCGGTTGAACGTCCGCGCAGTGCGCTACCGAGGCGCAGTCCAATTGTCCGCCCAGGAAGCGCCACGAAGAGGATCGCCATGAAGCCGATGCTCAGCCAGGTATCGACGCTCAAATCGTCGTTTGTGCTCGACGTCGAGGATTATGCCGCCGCGGCCTGCGATGCGCTGGAGCTGTGGTTGGGCAAACTCGAAACGTATTTGCACGATCACACCGTGGACGACGCGCGCAGGCTACTCGACGAGCACGGCATGACCGTGCCAGTGGCGGCCTTCCAGGGAGGCTTGCTCGTCAGCCAAGGAGAGGCGCGGCTGGCTCATTGGCAGCACTTCGAGCGGCGTCTTGCACTGGCGCGCGAGCTTGGCATTGGTACCCTGGTCGTGGCGGGGGATGTGGCAGGCCCGCTCGAACAGCAGGACCTCGAGCGGATGCAGGTTTCCTTGCGGCAGGCGTGCGAACTGGCGGCTCGGCATGGTGTCCGCCTGGCGCTCGAGTTTCAAGCTCATGCCACGTTCATGAACAACCTGCAAACGGCCGCGGCCGTGGTGGCCGAGGTCGCCTCGCCCCATTTGGGCCTCTGCCTGGACATGTTTCATTACTACCTGGGACCAAGCAAGGAAGAGGATTTGCAATACCTGTCCGCGGCAAACTTGTTCCACGTGCAGTTCTGCGACCTCTCGGGCGTGGCGCGCGAGATCGCCACGGATGCGGACCGCATCCTGCCCGGCGACGGCGATTTTCAGCTTCAACCGCTGCTCAATCATCTGCAGTCGATTGGCTACCAGGGTGGTGTCTCGATCGAATTGATGAATCCCCAGATCTGGGAAATCCCGCCGCGGCAGGTCGCCGAAATTTCTCTGACCGCGCTGCGCAAGCTACTCGGTCAGGCTCGCATGGACTGACTGCCGCTGCTTCCTGGGAGCCGATTGACCGTCTGTATTCTCGTGATGCGGAAGCTTACAAGCCCGCAAGCCAGCACTCCGTGGCGGTCATAAAATCGATCGTTGCGCTTGTCGGCATTTCCAGCGAGGCCGATAATTCGTAAGCGCGATAGGAGCGGCGGGGAACTTTAACGAAGGGAAAGGCCATGGTACGCCTCTGCCCGGTGGCGGTATGCGCCGCGATCGTCGCGCTCGGACTTTCCAGCCGAGCGCCCGCCCAACAGCCCGGCTTCACCCAGATCGAGATCCACGATCCCTTCTCGCCCCGCTACGTTCCGCTGACGCCGCTGCGCGGTTCGGGCACGATCTTCTCGGTCGGCATTCCAGGCGCCGGCTTCTACTCGCTATACGCCCCAGGCGCCTGGGGTACGGGGCTTTTTCCCTACTACCAGCCTGGCGGAATCTACGGATCTTTTTACGGCGGTATCTTGCCGCCTCTGGTGATTCCGTCGAGCGACATCTACGGGCCCAATGCGCTCGATAACTTTGTGAATCCGGGCAACGTCCCCTTGGCGGCGCCGCCACCCGCAACTGCAACGCCAGCGGCGCCCCAGCAGAACAACGGCGGCTTCGGCGCTTTGGCCGGCGCGGTCGAGGGAGTCAAGAAACAAGGAAAGCCGCGCGCCAGCAACGCCGACGCCCGCGCGCGCTCGCAACGCTTTATCGTTTTAGGTGACGGGCATTTCGCCAAGCAGAAATATTCCGACGCTTATTCGCGCTACAAGCTGGCGCAACAGGCCGCCGGAGACATGGCCGACGGCTATCTCCGCCAAGGCTTCGCCCTGATTGCGATGGGGCGCTACGACGCCGCGGCAAGAAATTTAAAACGCGGCGTTGCGCTCGATCCCGCCTGGGCCGATGCGAAGTTTCGCCTGGCGCAACTGTACGGCGATAACGGCCTGGCCAAAGCCGCGCACATTGAAGCACTCGTGCAAGAATCGCTCCGTGCGCCCAGCGCCGATACCCTGTTCTTGCTGGGGGTGATGCTGTACTTCGACAACCGTCGCGATGAGGCGCGGCCGTTGCTCGAGCGCGCGCAGCAATTATCCGGAGGTGACGACGAATATTTGCAAGGATTTCTGCACAACTTGGTTCCCGGAGTTCCCCACGATCAAGCGCCCGCGCCGGCCGAACCGGTCGCCGCGAAACAGCCCGCGGCCGGCAACGCGGCGGATCGCGTCCCTGCCTTCAGCAAGTTGCCCGCCACGCCGGCGGCCGCGCATGGCGCTGCACGAGTGCCACTGCCGCCGGCCACTGCGCCACGCCGACCCGTGGCGCCGGCCCCTGCGCCGCGGGCGCGCGATCTCTGACGATTGTCCCGCGATGCCGATTCGGCACACCGAGAGTGCCACGGCGAAGCGGGCGTTGCGTCGGCGGAATTGTTCGTGTTTTTCGCCGCCGCTCACAAATGCCTGCATTGCGCTCCTTGTGAACTTTGCGCAATCGTGACTCATAAGCGCGTAGCAAAATGCGTTTTGAGTTGTGCATTTCGCGGTTGTGCCCAATTATCGTGCAGCGGTGAAAAAACGCGGATTTCTCGGCCTTTTTGCTTGGGCCGCCGCTAGCTGACGACAAGTCGTGACGTGCAGCGGGATAAGCTCGCGCGCGCCGCCGACAGCATGCGCCGCAGTCCTCACGGCGCGCGATTTGCATTCTCACCGCAACGTCTCGTGGCGGCCGGCAAGTGCGCATGTGTAGGGCGACTTGGCGGCCTTTTATGTCCCTAGTGCGAATGGGGGGACATGTTCACACGGCAGTGAGCCAGGAACTCACATGCTGCTGACATGCACCACACATTCGTCTGTCATGCTACGGGTCTGTCGCTTGCGCTAAACACAAAACGGCGAGCCGCTGAAGCCGACTCGACCGCGAACAACATAGAAAGTCAGGAGGGTACGAAAATGACACGCGGCTTCTTGATCGACATGGACGTTGTGATTTACCGGGGACGCGAACTGGAGCGCGGGGCCGATCAATTCGTCAATCAGCTCATCACTCGCCAGATTCCGTTCTTCTTCCTGACCAACAACAGTCAGCGTACCAGGCGTGACGTCGCCACCAAGCTGCGCCGCATGGGAGTCGAGGCCGAGGAGAAGCATATCTTCACGTGTGCCATGGCCACGGCCCGCTTTCTTGCGCAACAGAAGCC
>CAMFLN010000345.1 GCA_945957305.1 uncultured Planctomycetaceae bacterium
TCACTTAGCCTTTCAAGCAATCGAGGCCGAGCATTCTGACGAGCTATCTGCGGCAAAGTGCCGGGCTCTCATGTCCGGTTATCACACTCGCTGGAAAAACGACGGGTATCAGGCGATCGCGATTGAGAAGCCGTTAACCGCAGACCTGATGAATCCTGAGACGCAGGCCAAGAGCCGCAAATTCCAGATGGCTGGCGTGCTCGATGTGATCGCCCGTCGTAACGGCTTTCAGGTGCTTGTGGATCACAAAACAACGTCGATGGATATATCGTCGCCCGACAGCCCCTATTGGCGGCAACTGACCATCGAGGGGCAAGTCAATCATTACTACGTTCTCGGCTGGGCCAACGGGATCAAGTTCGACTCGGCTATCTGGGACGTGGTGCGTAAACCGACGATTCGACCCAAAAAGCTCAGCAAGGCCGAACGGGCAGCGATCGTATCGAGCAAGCGTTACTTCAATCAGTCGGTGAGCGCTGCTGATCTGGACCGTTTGCAAACTGAGGAGAACGAATCCGCGGATTTGTTCGAGGCCCGATTGACTCACGACTGCACGATCGAGCGGCCTGAATATTACTTTGCACGTCGTGCGGTGCCGCGGCTGGATCACGAGATTCTTGAGTATGCCAGTGAGCTTTGGCAGCACGGCCAAGACATGCTGCAAGGTCGCCGCAACTCTGGTTTGCCTGTCCGCAATAGCGGCGCCTGCATGCTCTACGGCACTCCGTGCGCTTACCTGGGAATCTGCTCGGGCCACGACACGCCCGAATCGGACAAGTGGCAGCGCAAGCAATTCGTACACGGCGAATTAAACGGCTTCGATGGTGACGGTCGCGATCTCATCACAAACAGCCGGATTCGCAAATGGCAAACCTGCCGTCGTGCCCATTACTACCACTACGAGTTAGGCATCGAACGGCAGGATGAGGAGGAGCGAGAGTCGCTAGCGTTTGGCACTCTCTGGCACAAGGCGCAAGAAGCGTGGTGGTCTTACTTTTTAATTGGAGATGAACATGGCTACGACAACAGCTCCCCGCTCATCGGTGGCGGCGAGCGCGCAGCAGCCCAGACGCAACTTTCTGGCGGAGGTTTCTAGAAAGGTCAAGAAACGCCCTACGGCCGCCTTGGTCTACGGCGTGCCCGGCATCGGTAAAACCAGCTTTGCCGCGCAGATCCCCGGCGTCGTCTTCATGATTGACGACAAGGAAGACGGCATTAACCGGCTCAAAGAGTCGAACATCCTATCCGAAGAATTGCCTGTTTTGCCTGAGTGCAAAAGCTGGGGCGATGCACTCGGAATACTTGAGCAACTGCGGACAGAGACGCACGACTTCAAGGCGTTAGCGATCGACTCTCTCGGTGGTTTTGAACGGCTTTGCCGCAGGGACTTCGGCGGCGACTGGGGCAAGGGCGGTTTCACAGCTTATCAGCAAGGTTATGACGTTTCCTTGACTGACATCCGCGACCTGCTCTCGGCACTGGACAAGCTACGCGACGAACGAGGCATGTCGATCATGCTACTAGCCCATGCTCGCGTGGCACCGTTCAAGAACCCGGCCGGCCCTGATTACGATCGCTACGCCGTGGACGTACATCACAAAACGTGGAATGTCATCAGCCGCTGGCTGGACATGACGCTATTCGCCAATTACGTGGTCACGGTCGACACCAGCAACAAAACTCGCGTTAAGGGCCGGGGTGGAAACACGCGAGTTTTTCATACGGATTACGACGCTGCTTTTGACGCCAAGAATCGCCACGGCCTGCCCAGTGAGATCGACATGGGCGATTCAGCTAGTGAGGCGTGGCAGAACGTATCAACCGCAATTCGAGAAGGCCGCCAGGCCGGAAAGGATCAGGCTTAGCTATGGGTGCGTACTACGAACAAGGAAAGTACCGATTCAGTATCACGAACCAGGGGTTCGGCGAGTCTGGGGCCAAGAAGACGCCTTACTTTTTCTTGCAGGGTGAGCCAGTGGCGTTGCAGTTTGACGACGGGACCGAAGATCCGGTTCTGAAGTCGTTTCAACGCACGATCAAGATCTACATCACCGAGAACACGATAGATCGTGCCTTGGAAGATCTCGGCAAGCTCGGCTTCGAAGGAAAGCGGCTGGCACAGTTGGATCCGTCAACGAACGGATTCCACAACTTCGCCGGCGCCGAGATCATCGCCGAGTGTTCGCACCAGGCGGGACTAGGAGACAAGTCGGATCAGTTGTTCGAGCAGTGGCAATTGCCGTTCGAAGGGGCTGGAAAGCCGCAGGAAAGCGATTCATCGGTTGCCAAGAAACTTGATTCCCTGTTCGGCAAGAAGGTCACGGCCCGCGCCAAGAGCGTCACCAAGGCGCCACAGCCAGCCGTTGCCGGCTCTGCGTCGCCGGAAGAGGACGACATTCCATTCTAGTGTTTATGTGTTAACCCTCGCGAGGGCCTGTCGACAGTAGCCTCCGCGCACGCCGGGGTTTGTTAAGCCCCGGCAATTTTACAACCTGCGGCATCAGCAGTTGCCGCCACGGCGAGACGGGTTAGGGCTCGCTTTGTTGTTCACGGATGAGGCTTTCTGAGGATGCACGGATGGCACGGGCACGGAATATCAAGCCGGCTTTTTTTACCAACGACCAGGTCGCTTCCTGCTCGTTCCAGGCACGCCTGGCGTTCATTGGTTTGTGGACCATCGCAGACCGCGAAGGGCGGCTCGAAGACCGACCAAATCGCATCAAAGCGGCGCTGTTCCCGTACGACGATTTGGAAATGAATTATTTACTTGAGGAATTGTCGGCGCAATCACTTATTTCTCGGTACGAAATCGACGGAATAAAAGTTATTGCGATACCTAAATTTTCATTTCATCAGAAGCCACACAAAAACGAAGCACCATCAGTACTTCCGTCGAATCGAGAACGCTCGGGAAAAGGTCGTACTCGCTTACAACCAAGGAAATTGCTGCGCGGGCTGAATGAGGAATGTGGAATGAGGAATGAGGAATCCCTATATGGGGCGATTCCTCCCGAACTCGACACGGACCAATTTCGTGAAGCGTGGAGCGAGTTCCTGGCTCACCGAGACGAGATTCGGAAGCCGGTCGGCGCTGTCGGTGGCAAGCGCCTGCTGAAGCGGTTCTCCGTCATGGGCGTTGATACCGCCATCGCATCGCTGCACAACAGCGTGGCTAACGGCTGGCAGGGTGTTTTCGAGCCGAACAGCGCACCAGGTCGCCCGCCAGCCAAGACTGTCGCCCGTCCGCTCACCGCGGAGGAAATCGCCAACTATCGCCCCAGCCCGGAGGAAATGCTGTGAGCGACACGCCAAAAGTTTTAGAGCGCTACCAACTCCAGCCGCTGCAGACGACCTACGCCGGTATCAAGTACCGCTCACGGTCAGAGGCTCGCTGGGCGGTATTCTTCGACTCGCTGAACTTGGCTTACTCGTACGAGATGGAAGGCTTCGACCTCGGAGCCGACGTGCTGTACCTGCCCGATTTTTGGCTGCCAGCGCTCGACGCCTGGCTGGAAGTTAAGGGCGGCGAGCCCATCGACGACGAATGCGAAAAGGCGCACCGCCTGTCGGTCGCCAGTGGCAAGCCGGTGTACGTGTTCTTCGGCGGCATGGCAAACCCGCTGTCGGATGCCGGTCCCGTGACGTGCTATGCGTTCTTCCCAGACGGATCGGCGGACCACGGCTTCCTGTGGTGCGAGTGCAGCGTCTGCGGAACTTTGGGCATCGAGTTCGAGGGTCGCAGCGACCGGCTGCCATGCAAGGCACGCCTGGGCTCTCTGGGCGTCTGTGGAACGAGCGCACACGGTGACAAGGGCTACAACCACAAATCGCCGCGGCTCGTGGCGGCGTTCGACCGTGCTCGTTCTGCGAGGTTCGGGCGATGAATCTGAACCTGAACAAAATTCCCGAAGCCCTGAAGCAGAGACCGCAGTGGGTGCTGTGGAAGCTGGTCAAGCGCACGGGCGAACCGACGAAGGTGCCGTTTTCTGTCAACGGAGCAACGGCGAAAGCCAACGACTCGGCGACCTGGTCTGAGTTCTCAGCCGTGGTCGAACGCTTCGAGCAAGGCGGATTCGCTGGCATCGGCTTTGAGTTCTCCGCGGACGACGGCTTCTGCGGCATTGACCTCGACGGGTGCCGTGATGCCACCACCGGCGAGATTGCCGAGTGGGCGAAGGAAATCATTCTGGCGTTGAACACCTACGCTGAGATATCGCCATCGCAGACAGGCGTGAAGCTATTCATCCGGGGTAAGTCACCATTCGAATCGGGACGCAAAAAAGAACTGGCGTTCCCGAAGTGTAGCGACAAGCAACCAGCCATCGAGGTGTACGACAAGCTGCGTTACTTCGCCGTTACGGGCTGGCGACTGAGCGGACCTGCAGAGCCACAAGAGCGGAGTGCACAACTGGCTGAGGTGTGCAAAAAACATTTCACCGCTGACAAGCCGCAGTTTGATTTCAATTCGCCGCAAGCCATCGTCGAGCGCGCACGCAAGTACGTGGCGACGATGCCGCCAGCCGTCAGCGGACAAAGTGGGCACAACATCACGTTTCGCGTGGCCTGCGTATTGATTCTCGGTTTCGGCTTGGACGTGTCGCAGGCGTTACCGGTTATCTCCGAGTGGAATCTAGGATGCCAGCCACCGTGGTCAGAACGGGAACTGCTGCACAAGCTCAACAGCGCCTCGAAACAGACCGGCGAGCGAAACTACCTGCGGAGCGTCAGCCAGGACAAGTGGGCTGCTGTCAAGATTCCTGAGTACGCAGCAGCTGTGCAAGCTGATCCTGTGCAGTTCATCGAACTCGCGGATGCTTCGGCAAAGTACATCGACAAGCTGCGCAGCGGTGAAGAAACGCTTGTACTTACTGGCATACCGGACCTAGACCACGCCATCGGTGGCGGCACGGCGTTCGGCGAGATGATTGTGATTGGTGCCGTGAGCGGACACGGCAAGACGGCAATCGCTCTGCAGATGGCGCACGCCTGGGG
>CAMFLN010000346.1 GCA_945957305.1 uncultured Planctomycetaceae bacterium
GCGGCACTTTGCCGGACGAACACAACTACAACGGTCAGCCTTTTCCACTGGCCTGGATTTGCGACGCGCCGCAGGCGGGCCTTGAGCAGGCTGTCGCCTGGGTCGCAGCAAGACGGGGCGAATTGCTCGCACAATCGGCAGAGCACGGGGTAGTGCTGCTGCGAGGTTTCCCGCTGGTCACCGCCGAAGATTTCGATCGATTCATCGCCGCCTGGGGGTTGCCGAATTTTCCTTACGACGAATCGTTGTCAAACGCCGTACGGGTGAACCGCACGCCGCGGGTGTTCACGGCCAACGAAGCGCCGCCGACCGTGGCCATTTATCTCCACCACGAAATGGCCCAGACCCCGGTTTACCCCAGCCGGCTGTTTTTCTTTTGCGAGCAACCGGCCGAAACCGGCGGGGCCACTCCGGTCTGCCGGTCGGACGTTTTGTGGCAACAGATCGAAGCGACTTGCCCGGCCTTTGCCCGGGATTGCGCCGAGAAGGGATTGCGATATTCGAATGTCATGCCCCCGGAGGCCGACGCGAACTCGGGGATGGGACGCAGCTGGCAAAGCACCTTGCGCGCGACGAACCGCGCACAGGCGGAAGACCGCTTGCGGAGCTTGGGCTACGAATGGGAGTGGCTGGCCGATGGTTGCCTGCGCGCCACCACGCCTGTGTTGCCCGCGGTGCGCGACCTGGGCACTGGCCGTCGGGCGTTCTTCAACCAATTGATCGCCGCCTTTCACGGCTGGCGCGATACGCGCAACGATCCGGGCAAGGCGATCCGTCATGGCGATGGCACGCCGCTCGACGCTACGGCCGTGGCGACAGTGTCAGCGCTCGCGGATCAGTTGACATTCGATGTCCCCTGGCAGCGCGGCGACGTGGCGCTGGTCGATAATTTTGTCGCCATGCATGGCCGACGACCCTTTACCGGCACACGACGGGTCCTGGCGTCGCTGATTGCGAATGGCTGAGGCGAGAGCCCAATTGACTTAGCGGATGGACGAGACTGCGGGCTGCAAAAAAACAGCCCAGCCGCCGGACGAATCCGACGGCCAGGCTGTGGGTTGACCGTGCTGAAGTGGTAGCCGAAGTTATTTACCGTCGGTCGACTTCAGGTGTTCGTGCAACTTCTTTTGCTCGTCTTGAGCGGCCTTGAGCGAATCGTTCAGGCTCGCAGCCGAGGCGGCGAGCTTCTTCTGATCCGCCTTGTCCCCCTTGGCGGCTTCGGCCTCGATCGCCTTGGCTTGCTCGATCGCCTTGTCGTAGTGCTTGTGCAGCGTGTCGACATGGCCGCTGACCTTCTTGTCGGCCTTGGCCTTGTCGCCCAGCTTCGTGACTTCCTTCTTGGCGGCGGTCACATTGCGATGAACTTCCGCGGTGTGCTCGGCCGCGGTGTCAGTCGGAATGTAGGAATAGGTGCGGGCGTAGTGGTTCAAAGTGTCCGCGTGGTTGTAGGCGCCGCTCCAATAGGCTTGCGACGACTGTTCGCGGTAAGCCGCGCCAGAGATCTTTTCGCCCGCGGTACGCACCGAGTTTTGAGCCAGAACGGGCGTCGCGGCCAGCAGCGCCAAAGCGCAACCGGCGAAGAACAACTGCTTTGCCATGGTCGAAATCCTCATCTTAAAACAGGGTCTAATCCAGTTGCGCACACCGAAGGTATTACGCAAACCACTCAATTAACACGCGTGGGCGTGCGCGTGCCGTGAGACGATACGTGATCGACAGGGAAGGCAAGCAAATGTCGATTGCTCGCCGAACGTTGGCGGAAGTTTGCATGGAAGATTTCCCGAATGCCCGCTTTCCCGCTGGCTATGTCCGCCAAAACATCGCCAGCCGCGAAGACCAATTGGTCTCTCTATCGAACGTAGCACACCCGTTGGGGGCCGTTGCTATCCTGAGGGACCGACGACGGCTCAACGAGACTGTATACGTATGCTTACTACTGAATTCGCTCGGCCGCAAGCGAGGGGGGCCAAATCAACTCACGATCGCTGCAAACCGCACATCCGGCCCCTGTGCGCGACTGCCGAACCGTGTCCCAGAAGCACATTTTCCGCAGTTTATAGAGGATGCGGACTTCGCCTCGGGATCAGTCCATAACCGCTGCTCGCTGCCAGCATAGGTCATGATTTCAATCATCGGACAGGTTCCGCGTGCTGAGGTGAGTTCTGGGAGGTGTTTTGCGGCAGGTTCAAGAGGTTTTCGCCGTCGTCGTGCCGGGCCTCTTGAGCTTGCTCGGCAATCTGTTTCGCGTCGGTCGTCAAATTCCCTTCGGCCTTGGTAACGATCGCTGGGGTGCTGGCTGGCGGTTCGCTGCGTGTCTTTCTTTGCGGCAACGGGTCGTGCCCGCTCGACTGAGCATCCTTTCCCTTAGCCGCTTCGACGGTACCCAGCACCAGACGCATTACCGAGGAGCGAACTTTCAGGCAGCTTTGCTCGCGCCCATTCAGCCAGAAGTAGACCTTCAGAACCACCGTGCTGTCAGTGAGGGC
This sequence comes from uncultured Planctomycetaceae bacterium, assembly GCA_945957305.1. Taxonomy (GTDB): domain Bacteria; phylum Planctomycetota; class Planctomycetia; order Pirellulales; family JACPPG01; genus JACPPG01. The sequence continues at coordinate 2,487 of CAMFLN010000346.1, forward strand.
ATCCACCAAAACGGCTGGCTCGGGATCACTGAGCACTGCCGGATGATGCTTCAGCACCTCCATGGCCTTTTCCTGGATTTTGTCGACCGATTGCGTGCGGGGAATGGAAAAGGTGAAGTCTTCGCGCCGCGTGGCGCTGGTGCTGTAGTTGTGAATGACGCTCTTATAAACCGTCGAATTGGGAATTTGCACCTCGTTGCCGTCCAATGTCATGACCACCGTCGCGCGGGTTGTCAGCCGCTGCACATAGCCAGAGATGCCCGCGATCTCGACCAGGTCACCCACGTAAAACGGATGCTGCGTGCTCAGAAAGATACTGGCGAGGAAGTTTTCCGTGATGTTGCCGAAGGCGATGCCGATCACCAATCCCAACAAGCCGGTTCCTCCCACGATCGTGAGTGCCAGGTGCGTCAGATCGGCGATGCGCAACGTGGTATAGAGGCCGATCACCAGCACGAGAAAACCGGCGCAGCGAGCGAAGACCTCGCGCAACAGGGGGGCTTGTACTTTTGTTTCCAGGGCGCGGCGCGTCCAGCGCGTCGCCACGAGCGCCGCGGTATACGCCAATAACATGATAATGGCCGCACAAGCCAAGAAGGGGAGCGCTCGCATGACGCCGCGCTGCATATCTTCCAGGCTGCTGACGGCAGGCCGAAAATCCCAGGCCAGCGGTTCGACGACGTCCAGATGGTTCACCACTGCTACGACGTCTTGGGTATTTCGCGCCAAGTCGCCGGCCCAAGCTTTGTCGGAATCGTGCTTCGTTTGCCCCTCGAGAAAAACGACACCGTCGTGGACTTGCACCTGAGGATTTGAGAAAAGACCCGTCACTTCGAATATTCTTTGCAGGCGGTTCTGGATCTCCTCATCTCGCGCCAGCGGAGTGACATGAACCTTGGCGGCCGGAGGGCTGGTTGCGTCAGGGGTCTTAGCCGCAGGAGGTGATGCGGTGGCAGGTGCTGGTAACGTCAACTGAGCCCGGGCATGAATCGCGGGCTGCAATAGCCAGCTCGCGACCAAGATAATAATGCGAATTTGCGCAGACTTCGGTCGTTGTAATCCCAAGAGTTTGCAGTGCAGGGAATTTGGAAACGGCATGGCGCACTCGCTAGCAAGGAAAAGGGCATCCAGCGGGGGCCTTGTTGCAATGCTCATACCAAGCGCGGCTGCAATTCCACCGCCCGCGCGGGTAACAAAGGGCGTGTGCCGTGCCAAGTGCTTAGGCTACCTGGTTGCCGTCCTTTGCCAATTCGCCGATCAGATTCAGCAACTCAGCATGGCCCAGCGGCTTCGTTACATGTCGATCGAAACCGGCTTCAAGCGCGCGCCGGCGATCCTCAGCTTGACCGTAACCCGTAATTGCGACGAGGTGGGCATTGCGCGTGAGGGGATCGGCGCGCAGGGCACTAGCCACCTGATAACCATTCATCTCGCCCGGCAGGCCAATATCGCACAACACCAAATCCGGCCGAAATTGCCGCGCCAACTCGACCCCTGGTGATCCTTCTTTGGCGACAGCGACATTGTGGCCGCCTAATGTCAATAGCCGGCTCAACAGGTGCAATACATCCCGGTTGTCGTCAATCACCAAAACTCGCAACTGATCGGAGTTGGCTTCCGGGGCCGCACGCTCGGGCGAAGAGGCATCCACGGGGGCAGAGCTCAGGGGCAAACGCATGATGAAGCTCGATCCATGACCGGGCCCGTCGCTGCGCGCTTCGATCCTTCCTCGATGCAGCTCGACCAGTCCCTTTACGACCGCGAGGCCCAGACCGAGGCCGCCGCAACTGCGTTCCAATGTTTCTCGGGCCTGGGCAAAAGGCTCGAAAAGTGTGGCCAGCGTGGACGGCGTCATGCCGATACCGGAATCGCGCACCTCGAGCTTTGCCAGTCGTGAATCTGGTTCGGTGCTCACCGAGACCGTTACTCGGCCCTGTGGTTCGCTGAACTTGAGAGCATTGCTCACGAGGTTATCAACCACTTGAGCCAGGCGTACGGAATCGCCTTCGACCCATACTTCGCCCGAGGGGGTCATGATGTCCACCGTTGGGCGATTCCCTTCGGCGGTAACCACTCGGTCCGCCACGGCTTGCCGCACCACGGCGGTCAAGTCGACGCGTTGAATATCCAGTGTGATCTTGCCGCGCACAATGCGCGTGTCATCCAGCTAGTCATCAATGAGCCGCGTCATGTGTGTCGCTTGGCGCTCAATGATCGCTTGCACTTCGCGGGCTTCACCCTCGGCCAGTCCGGGCTGGTTGAGGACTTCGACACCGTTGACGATTCCAGCGAGCGGGTTACGCAGTTCATGACCCAGCAGAGCCAGAAAATCATCCTTACGACGATCCGCTTCGCGCAAGGCGCGCTCGGCGCGCACCCGATCGCTAATGTCCCGCGCGATCTTGGAATAGCCGACGAGATTGCCATGTGCATCGCGCATGGCGGAAACGCCCAGGGATACATCGATTTTGCGCAAGGATTTGGTCAAGCGCATCGTGTCGAAA
>CAMFLN010000347.1 GCA_945957305.1 uncultured Planctomycetaceae bacterium
CCTGTACGAGCTGGCTCTCAAGGAAAAGGCTTTCTCAGCCCTGGTCGAGCTGCAATGGTTCATTGCGGAGCAGGTCGAGGAAGAAGAGACGGCCCGCGAGATTGTCGCCAAGTTCCACCTGGTGAAGAACGACCCGGCGGCGCTGTTGGACATCGATCGCGAATTGGCCGGCCGCGTCGCCGGCGAAGGGGAAGCCCCCGGCCGCCCCGGCCGCCGCTAAGGCGGCGTGATACGATTCGCTTTCACCCCGCAGTCAGCTGGCGTTGGCGTGCGCGCGCATTTGCTCGCTTGCGCGGGATGCGTTACGCCGTCGACTTCTGCATGCGGTTGTAGAGAAATGCCGACAGCGCGCCGGTCAGCCCGCCCGTGATCGCGTGCAGGCTGCGTTCGTTCTCGGCGGACAGGACTACGCCATACGCATAGCAGGCGCAGCGGATCGCCAACGCAAAGACGATCGAAAAGAGGACGCCGTAACCAATTGCGGCCAAAATCGATTGCCAACGTGTGATCGTCACCATGATTTGCTCTCAGCTGGGGTAAGGAGGGAAGGGGTTGTCGTATCGCCCTATCCCTACCAGCGGAATCGCCGGCGAATTGTTACCCGCCGCGGCATGGCGCAAATCATGGCCTGCGAAAATACGGTTCTCTGCCTGAGCTGACCCAATAAAAAACCTCCGACTTGATGGCCGAAGCCAAGCAAGCCGGAGGCGTCCTTCTGGCTAAGCGAAAGCCAGACTCAATGGAAAGCTCTCGCGGGCCGGCCATTCCCTCGGCCATATCTCCGCGCGAGTAGCCTTCACGAAATTACAGGTGCGGCTCGGCCACAAACTGGAAACCGTGGTAGGCGTCATTGCCGTGCTCGCCATGATCGAGCCCTTCGAGCTCTTCTTCACGCGTGACACGCAGGCCGACCGTGGCCTTTATCAAGCTGAACAGCACGCCGCCTGTCACGATCGCCCAGCCGAACACAGCGGCTACGCCTACGGCCTGACCGATCAATTGCTTGGCATCACCCCCCGTGAACAGCCCCGGAAACGGCGAGGCTTCGCCCGTGCCCGTCGAAAAGAGCCCGAGTGACAGCGTGCCCCAGGCACCGCAGACGCCGTGTACCGAGATCGCACCAACCGGATCGTCGATCTTGAGATACTTCTCGATACCGATCACCGAGAGCACGACCAGCACGCCAGCCACGGCGCCGATGATCAGCGACGTCGGCACGGTGACCCAGGCACAGGGGCAGGTGATCGCCACCAACCCGGCCAAGGCTCCGTTCAGTGCCATCGTTCCTTCCCATTTGCCATACAGCATGCGGGCCGTGCAGATGGCCGCGATACACCCAATGGCAGCCGCGGCATTGGTGTTGATCGTGACGCTGGCGATCAGATTCGGATCGGCCGACATCGTGCTGCCCGGATTGAAACCGAACCACCCGAGCCAGAGGATGAAGACGCCCAAGGCGACCAGCACGAGGTTATGACCCGGAATCGCGCGGGGGTTGCCCGCGGCGTCGAACTTGCCGAGGCGCGGACCGAGAATGAACGCGCCGACTAACGAGAGCCAGCCGCCCATGCTGTGTACCACAGTCGATCCGGCAAAGTCGAAGAAATTCCACTTCGTGGCCAACCAGCCGCCCCCCCAGATCCAGTGTCCGGAGACCGGGTACAAAACGGCGGACACGATAGCGCTGTAGAGCATGTAAGAGGTGAACTTCGTCCGTTCAGCCATGGCGCCCGAGACGATTGTCGCCGTCGTGGCGGCGAACACGAGTTGGAAGAAGAACTTGGCATTCAAAGGAATGAACGACCAGGCGAGCGACGCCCAATCGGCATCGGGATTGACCATCATGCCGCTAAGGCCGCCCCAGTATTCGTTCGCGTCGCCGCCATTGGCGAACATGATGCTGAAGCCGACAAGCCAATAGGTGAGGGTGCCAAAGCAGTAGTCCAGCAAGTTCTTCATGCAGATGTTGACGGCGTTTTTGGCGCGCGTCAGCCCGGTTTCGACGAGCGCGAAACCGGCTTGCATCCACATCACCAGAAATGCGGCAATCATCACCCAGATCGTATCCAGGGCATGCGAAGTCGCAGGCAATGTTTTATTGAGACCGTCGGGCGAAACGACGCCGGCGGCCGTGGCAGCAGCCTCGGCAACCGCGGCCGCTTCACCTGGTTCGTTGGGAGCCGAGGCAGCAGCCGCCGCCGGCGGCGCATCCTGCGCGATGGAGCGGTTCCAAACCGTACACGTTGTCGCCACCAGGGCAGCCACAACTGCAAAGGACAACACTCGACTCTTTCGATCATCGGGAAATCTCATCGGCACACAACTCCGCGTTAACGAGAAGGACTGACCAAAGACAACGACATGCGCCGCGGCGCAAAACGCCGGCCACTGCGCACCACCAAGTGCGACAGCGCCAAACGCGTACAGCGCGCGGACAGACATTCAAAGGACACATGACCATTGAATGCCAACGAGAAACTCCCCCCGCGGGGAAGCTATTGAGCAGGGCGATTACCCCAAGGCGGGCTACAAGCCGCCAGCGCTACTGGCGAAGAGTGTCAGGTAGAGAACATTCTCTGACACAAAAGTAGAAGTATCTGTCTGGCCCATAGCAGGCTCCTGAACTTGGCCTGCCTGCCAGCTTGCAATTAATGCGCCTAACTTGCCCCAGTTATCCGTAAATTCAACGTAAGAGCCTTGCCAATCAACGGCTTGTAAATTCCGCGAGCTAGCAGCACGCCAGCGCCGCAGCAACCTGCTGCCCGAACTAGCAGCAGCCACTGTTGCGCAAAATGGCGAGGCAAGGCCGCACGACACTCCACGCTGTGTCAGCGGCGATTTCGTCCGCGCCTGACTATCAAAATGCCCGCTGCAGCCAGTGCGGCGAGCAGAAGGCTCGATGGCTCCGGCACCGGGACCTGCACAGGGCCCGTGGGCGTGAAGTGGTACGCCAGGAAGTCGCGCATACGATCCAGAATCAACTCGCTGGCATCGCCATATTTACCGGCCAGGTACGGGTCGTTCGTGTCGGCCAGCGGATACTGATCGTAATGGACGTTGTGGTCCGTGGCGTTGGGCGTCTCCATCCACTGCTCGTAATAAATCCCCTTGGCCTGCAATTGATGGTGCAAGTTCGGCTCGACGTCGTTGTTGTAGAAGATCAACGGGTCGAGGGCATTATTCCACAGCAGCAGCGGCGCGCCGCCGGCGACGACCTTGTTCCAGTCGCCCATCATCGAGCCGACCGCCGAAATGTTGGCCTGCGTGCGGTAACTGGCCGCCGTGGTGTCGCCGTTGTACTGCAGGTCGAGCAAATCGATCGCCCCGGCCGATCCCCCCACGCCCGCGATGTGGCCCGCGTCGATGCCGTAGTCAGCCGCGTGGTTGCGCACAAACGTAATGGCCGAAGCAAAATCCTGAATCGCCACGCGTACGACGTTCGCGCCGGGATAAACTGTGGTTCCAAATCCCAGGGCGCTGCCATTCGAGGAGAAGCTCAGACTGTTCCAGGGGCCCGCGTCCGCTTTGGCGGGGCTATCGTTGACTTGCCGATAGTTGGCAATAAACACGGTATAGCCACGCTGGGCCAGGAATTCGGCCACGGTGGTCACACGACCGTTGTCTTTGTCTCCCGAGGTCCAGGCCCCACCATCCTGGATCACCACCGCGGGACGATTCGTCTGCACCTGCGCCTTACCAATGTTGGTGGGCTGGTAGACGTCCATCAACAAGGGCATCGTGCCGGTGGTCAGCTTGCCGGTGGCGAATTGAATATTTTCCGTTTCATGGAAACCATAGAGCGGTTCCATGTACAAGAGACCGGCGTGGGCCGGAGAGACGATCGACAGTGCGACCGCGAAAAGAGAGAAAACTGTCGTTTTCCGGATCATGAGCGTTCCTCCCCGTTGCAGATTACTGCTGGCGCGCAAGCGATCCGCGCCCTCATGAATGTTTACCGCGAGTTTCCCCACTTCGCAGGCGACGGACTTCGCCCGTAGATACCCTAATGCGTAGTGATATACCGATGCGGAAGGCGGAAGTCAAAAGTATTCCGCCGGATTATCGACGTTTTTATCTTGTTCACCCCTAGCTCATTGCTGGGACGTGGAGGCGTTCGATTCAGAGGTTGGTTTGCGGCGTGCCTCGCGACCTGCCACCGAGTAAATTGCCAGCAGGCGAGTGTCGTTTCCGATCGATGGTTACCTTCCGGCTGCTTGGTCTCTTACTATGCTGCGAACTTTGACTGGCGAAGGCACGAAATCTCTTTTCTCCGCGGCGATCGCAACGGTACGTAACATCGCCCTCTGCGCGGTGCTCTTCACGCCGCAACATGCCCCGGCCGCGGACAGCGAGCCGCTGCCCAGTTGGAACGAAGGTCTCGCCCGACAGGCCATCCTTGACTTTGTCGCGCGGGTGACGCGAGAGGGCTCAGCGGACTTTGTGCCGGCCGCTGAGCGCATTGCGACGTTCGACAATGATGGCACGCTGTGGTGCGAGCAGCCGAACTATGTGCAAGTCGTTTTCGCACTCGAGCGGCTGCAAACGATGGCGCCGCAGCATCCTGAGTGGGATAAGCAAGAGCCGTTTGCCACCATGTTGCGGCTGAATCCCGAACGGCCGCTGGTCACGCCGCTAAAAGAATTTGAAAAGCTGATCAGCGTTACCCATTCCGGGATGAGCACCGCCGATTTCGAGCGCATCGTCAGCGCCTGGCTGGCACAAGCGCGTCACCCCCGCTTCCAGCGCCCCTACACGGCCTGCATTTACCAGCCCATGGTGGAACTGCTGGCGTTTCTGCGCGCGCACGGCTTCAAGACGTTTATCGTTTCGGGGGGTGGCGCAGAGTTCATGCGGCCCTGGACGAGTACGGCCTATGGCATTCCGCCCGAGCAAATCGTGGGGAGCACGATCAAAACGGTATTCGAGTGGCGTGATGGTCAGCCGGTGTTGATGCGGCTGCCGGATGTTGACTTTGTCGACGATGG
>CAMFLN010000348.1 GCA_945957305.1 uncultured Planctomycetaceae bacterium
GATTCGCGACGTCCGAGCCCGGCGGCAATGAGGCCGGCACGTGGCTGGCGGCGCCAACGACGCCAGCGGCCGCGATCGCGTCCATGTTCGGGACGTTGGCCGCTTCGAGCGGGGTCCGCCCCCCCAGCGAAGCCTGCGGCTCGTCAGCACAGCCATCGGGAATGACAATCGCGTATTTCATTTCAGTCTCGCACTCGCATCCTTACGCTGCCCGGCCGGACGGCTGGCAGGCGGTCGATTTCTTCTTTGGCCCGCCGTGTTGCCCCTTCGGTCGCGTGATGCGTCATGATCACCAGCGGCACCACGTCGCGATCGGTTTCTGCCGCTTCGTGCTGAATAACCGAAGCGATCGAAATGCCCTGCCGCCCCAGCACGCCCGTGATCTCCGACATGACGCCGGGCCGATCCGCCACCTGAAACCGCATGTAGAACCGCCCGGCGGTGCGGTCGTGCTCGCGCGAGGCGACGAGCGCTTCGCGCTGGCTCCACAGCTCCAGCGTGCGGAACGTGATGGCGGTGCGTCCGACGACGGTATCGATCAAATCGGCCACTACGGCCGAGGCGGTCGGCATTTGCCCCGCGCCCAGCCCGTGGAAAAACACGCGGCCGACTGCATCTCCGACCACCGAGATCGCATTGTAGGCGCTACGCACCTCGGCCAGGGGCGTGCCGCAGCGCACCAGCGTCGGCGAGACGTGCAGTTCCAGGTCGCCGTTGACCAGCTCGGCCACGGCCAGCAGCTTGATCCGGTATCCCAGCTCCTTGGCGTACATCATGTCGGCGAAGTCGAGCGTATCGATCCCCTGCCGCGGGATGTCGCGCCAGTGCACCCGCGCGCCGAAGGCCAGGTGGGCGAGGATCGCCAACTTTTGCGCCGTGTCGGTACCGTCGACATCCATCGTGGGATCGGCCTCGGCATAGCCGCGCCGCTGGGCGGCCGCGAGCGCCTCGGCGTACGAGATCCCCTGCTCTTCCATCTGCGTCAACACAAAGTTGCTGGTGCCGTTCAGAATGGCGTTGAGCGACAGGATCTGATTCGCCGACAGGCATTGGCTGATCGCGGCGATGATCGGGATGCCGCCGGCGACCGAGGCCTCGAAGGCGATCGACCGCCCCAGCTCGCGTGCCCGATCGAAGAGTTCGGGCCCATGTTCGGCCAACAGAGCCTTGTTAGCCGTGACCACGTCCTTGCCGCTTTCCAGGAGCGCGAGCATGATCGTCCGCGCCGGTTCGAGCCCGCCCAGCAAATGGGCCACCGCCGTGATCTCGGGATCGCTCGTGATCCGCGCCAGATCGGCCGACAGCAACCCCTCAGGCAGTTCACAGTCGCGCGGCTTGGTCACGTCGCGGACCACGACCTGTTCCAGCCACAGCGTTCGCCCGGCATGGCGCGCGGTGCGGTCGCCGTAATCCAGCAGCAACTTGGCCACCCCGGAACCCACGGTCCCCAATCCGACGATCGCGACTTTGGTTTTCTCCATCGGACCGTCAGGGGGCTATAAGTGGGGGTGCGGAAAGGCGTAAGGAATCCACAATCGTAGGTTGGCCGGGCGAGGGTCGTCAAGCAGGGGTAACTCCCTAACAATTTTTGAGTTCCAGCGGCCCCGATCGCTAAAATACGGGCGGTGACTTACCCAAGAAAAGCGTTACCCGAAGCAGAGAAACTGCATCGGAAGTCGATCCTCTTCCTTTCCCGCGTTCCCCGCCTCTTCTGCGGAAGATTCTCTTGGCTTGCCAAAGGCGATGGCGGGGCCTCATAAGCAAGCTCGCGACTGCTACCCCGGCCCCGGCCTGTCTGCGAAATCTGCGTTCTCTTTCGATGAACTTCTTCTCCACTACCGCTGGTGCTCAACTCACCAACAGATAAGAAGAGTAATTCATCCGCAGATGACGCAGAACGCGCCGATAAAAACCTCGATCCGTTTGACTAGGCGGTCCGTCGTGTTCGTTGTGCCGTTGTGGTAAATACAAACCCGGAAAGACCACGACGGCACAACGAGCACGACGGATCAAAAATGCACCGGCAATGGGCTTTGTAGGGCCTCGCCTTAGAACTGCCCCGACAACATCCGTTCGCGCATTATCCGGCTCCTGCCCTCTATCTCCCCATCTGCGCTTTCTGCGTCATCTGCGGATGAATATCTTCGTCTGGGTGGCCGACGCAATCGCACTACCCAGTCGCGTGGCAAAACGCGATAATCCGGCAGCGAAACGGCCTGGTGCTTTTCCGCGCCGGCCGACGGACGATTCTGCACCGTTGACAGGAAGGTCATCACGATGGACGCTGCTCCGCTCGAATTCTTCAAGAAAATCCTCGAAACTCCCAGCCCGTCGGGCTTCGAGCAGCCGGTCCAGGAGATCGTGCGCAGCTACCTGAAGGAATCGGCCGACAAGATCACGACCGACCTGCACGGCAACGTCATCGCAGTGAAAAACCCCGAGGCCAAGCTGCGCGTGATGTTCGCCGGCCACTGCGACCAGATCGGCATGCTGGTGCAGTACATCGACAACGAAGGTTTCATCTACGCCCAAACCATCGGCGGCTGGGACCCGCAAGTTTTGATCGGCCAACCAATGACGGTCTGGACCGCCAGCGGCCCCATCCCCGCGATCATCGCCCGCAAGCCGATCCACCTACTGACCGACGAAGAGCGCAAGCAGGTCGTGAAGCTCAAGGACCTGTGGATCGACATCGGCGCGAAGGACAAGGAAGAAGCATCCAAAATCGTGCGGATCGGCGACCCGGTCACCATGCAGCTCGGCCTGCGGCCGATGCGCAACGACTGCGCCTACGCCACGGCGATGGACGACAAGTCCGGCCTGTGGACGGTGGTCGAGGCGTTCCGCCGCGCGACCTTGCGCAAGCTCGACATCGGGCTGTACTGCGTCTCGACCGTGCAGGAAGAGATCGGCCTGCGCGGCGCGCAGACCGCCGCCTACGGCGTCGACCCGCAGGTGGGCATCGCCGTCGACGTGACGCACGCCACCGACTGCCCGACGGTCGACAAGAAGCAGGAAGGGGACGTGCGGCTGGGAGGGGGCCCGGTGATCTATCGCGGGCCGAACATGAACCCGCGCGTGGTCGACCGCCTGGTGCAGGTGGCCGAAAAGGGGGCGGTGCCGATCCAAATGGCCGCCAGCGGCCGCGCCACCGGCACCGACGCCAACGCGATCCAAGTCGCCCGCGCCGGCATCGCCACGGGCCTAGTCAGCATCCCAAACCGCTACATGCACAGCCCAGTCGAAATGATCTCGCTGACCGACATCGACCACGCCGCAAACCTACTGGCCGGCTTCGCCTACAGCGTGAAATCGACGGATGATTTTACGCCGTAGCAACGATCACGATACGAAGTCGTTTTACTTATTTTGACTCTAAGTTGGGTGGCCAGAAAACGTACAACGAACGTAGACTTCGCCTGTTTCCGGAGCTTCGACTTTGTCTGTTACTTCGTATATCTCGGCGCGAATATCTGATGCGTCAACAAGATACTCTCTTGGCCGCGTCTGTAACTGATCCCACGCGTAGCTCGTTGTAGTCCAGAAACGTTTCCCGATAGAGCCCTCGTGCGTAAGCAAGAAGTATGTCGCGGCTTCATCTGTTGGACCGCCATCCGACTGCCCTTCACAAGTTTGCCCGTCGCGGGAGCCACCACGGAATTCAAAGATCACATTCATTGTCCACGCCCATAATCGCAAAGGACCAAAACCAATCGAGTGCGTTTCACTGAACCATCATTATTACACACTCCCCCCCGCCAACCATCCCGTGCTAAACGCGGCTTGAAAGTTGTAGCCGCCGATGGGGCCGTCGAGGTCGAGGATTTCTCCGGCCAGGTACAGCCCGGGCACCAGTTTGCTTTCCATCGTTCGCGAGTCGACTTCGGCGAGCGGAATGCCGCCCGCTGTAACTTCCGCCTTTAAAAAACCGCGGGTGCCGTTGATCGAGATCGTGGCTTGCTTGATCGCCTGCACGAGCGCCGCGCGGTCGGCCTTACTCATCTCGGCCACCTTCTTGTCGGCCGTCAGACCCACGGCGTGTATCACCGCTTCGGCCAGGCGGCGCGGCACTTCGGCCGGCACCAGCGACAAGAGTTGCTTCTTTCCTTCGCTCGCCATCGCCGCGCGAAAGCGCTCTTCGAGCGCCACGGCCGTGACCGATGGCAAAAAATCGCATTCCATTCGCAGCGACTGCGGCCGCGCGTGCCCACTGATGACGCGGCTGATGTCGAGGGCCGCCGGCCCGGTCAGCCCGAAATGGGCGAACAACAGCGACCCGCGCCGCGCATCGAGGACTCGCTTCTTAGCATTGCTGATTTCGGGATCGATCACGCGCAATCCAGCGTCGGGCACGGTCACGCCGGCCAGTTCCTGCACCCAGGGGGTCGAGATCGTGACCGGCGTCAGGGCCGGGCGGGGCGGAACCAGGCCATGCCCAAGCTTGCCGGCCAGGCGATAGCCGTCGCCGGTGGTGCCGCAGCCGGGATACGACTGCCCGCCGGTGGTCAAGATGACCTTGCCCGTCGTGAGCACGCGCTTCGATGTGATCAGGCGAAAGCCGTCCGGCGTGCGCTCGATATCCGATAGCGCCTCGTCGAGCGCCATTTCGCACGGCGTGCGCCGCAGCCGGGCGAGGAACGCCCCTAGCACGTCGAGCGCCCGATCGCTGGCGGGAAAGATCTTGCCGGTTCCCGCCTCGACCTGGGTCGTCACCCCTTCGTTTTCCACCAGCGCGACCAGATCTTGCGGCGAGAGAGCCGCCAGGGCCGAGTGCAAAAAACGCCCGGGCGGGCCGTATGCCTCGACGATGCCGCGGGCGCTGCAGTCGTGCGTCAGGTTGCAGCGCGTCCCGCCCGAGATAAGGATTTTGACCCCCGGCTTGCGGTTCTTTTCCAAGAGCAGGGTGCGTCGTCCGCGCGCCGCGGCGCGTTCGGCCGCGATCAAACCGGCGGCTCCCGCGCCGACCACTACCACGTCCCAG
>CAMFLN010000349.1 GCA_945957305.1 uncultured Planctomycetaceae bacterium
CGTAAAACCTACGAGCTGTGAGATGCCGTCATAATTTCCAGATCGAGTTTATGCACGATCCATTGCCGGCAAGTAGCGGCCCCACATCGGCATGGTATGGCCATATGCGCCGGCCACGCATAGTCAATCGTCAGTTCTTCTCCTGGAGAAATTCGCGTCCGCGCCATGACGAACATGCGCCGGCGAGTCTCACCGGACGGCTCATTAATGTCGTGCCAGCGAATAATACAATTTGGTTCACAACTATGGTTCATGAACCGAAACGGCGGGCCAGGCTCCAGGCAGCGACTGTCCCCCAAGTCCATGCAAAAGCGCGACGAATATTCCAGATCGTCAATCACTTCGCCGTCGACTTCGCCAATGACTTCCGCGGTAGCGAACCAGCGATCCGCATAAACGCATTGTCCGAGTTTGTTGCGAGCTACACGCACCCGTCCCGGACGTCGCCGCTGCGATGACCTGGGCTCTCGCTCCTGTGGACTATTCGCCATTCAAAATCGTCTCCGCCTGTGTCAGAACAAGGACGAGCAAACGTCCAGCGACGGATGGGCCACGAAGTCGCCGCAGGCAGCCATCCGCAGCGTCGTGGAGACGCCGTGCAGGGCGTCTGGCGCACGCTTACATTTCTTGCAGCGCGGCAAAACCGAGCGGTGTCAGGCAGTAGGCGTTTTTCGGACCAGCGTCGGTGACCATGCCGTCCGTGATCAAGCGTGCCAGTGCCGAGCGGGAATCCCCCTCCAGATTATGGAGGAAGAGCATCTGTCCCGGCCCCACGCGATAGCGTCGAAAGATTGCCAGTACCTTATGTCTCGATTTTTCCATCGCCAACCACTCCTGCGGGACTCAAAAAACATCGTCTCCAGCTTAAACTGTCGTCCGGGCGCGACGCGCACCAAACTGACACGAAAAACATGGGGTTCGCGGCCCAGACAGCTTTACGATACAGCCTGCGGCCCCCCGCCTCCTGGCGACGGCTGAAACAGAAACTTCGCCGCCGTGTCGGCCCACGATGGTTCTGGCCGATCTACGAGAGAGTTCGTATTGTAGCAAAATCCGGTCAAATTGCGAAGCCGGTCGCAGATGCCACACAGGGCTTGAAGCATGAAGAAATCGCTGCCGTGGACGATTTTGCGACATCTTTTTACGACCCCGTATACGCCGCACCCCGCAGATCGCTCGTTTCTCTCCCATGCCCAAACTCAAGAGGAATCCCGCGCTCGCGCCACCGTGGCGGTGCTCGATCCGATCGAAAGCGATCATTATTTCGGGTTGGCGCTGGCCCATCGCGGCATTCAGCCGGTGTTCGTCAAAATCGAAAACAGGGCACAAACGCCGCTGCGGCTGCAATTGGTGCGCGTCGATCCCAATTACTACACGGCGCTCGAAGCCGCGGGCGTCTGCCACTTTTCGCTTATGAAACGATTGAGCACCATCGGCATCTTCGGGTTGATGTATTTGCCCTTCCTACCGCTGATTCTGTTTTTACCCATCAAGCTGATCACAGCCTGGCGGGCAAACCGTCGCATGGACGACTTCTTCCAATCACAAGCCTTCCACTTGCGCCCGATACCGCCGGGAGGCGTTGCCGAAGGTTTTGTGTTTACGCCGCTCGATTTAGGCACCAAGTGTGTACACATCAACCTCCATGCCGGGGGCGACTCGCTGGATATTATCACCGGCGCGGTCGAACCCGGCACTGCTGAACAGTCGGGCGTCGCGTTTACGTTTTCCGTGCCGGTGCCTGGCATCGCCGCCGATTATCTGCGGCGGGACATGGCCACGGTGCTGCCCACGGGCGATCGTGTCACGTGCACGGTGACTTCGCTTGTCGAGAAGCTGCGTGCCATGCCAGCGACAACAAGCAATCAAAAAGCATCGCGGCAGGGTGACCCGGTAAACCTGGTTGTGGTCGGCGAATTTGAAACGATCCTCAGTGCGTTCGCCGCGCGCTGGGACGAAAGCGAAACCATCACGCTGGCGACGTGCTGGAAGACGGCTCGGTCGTTCTTGTTGGGGTCGCAATATCGTTACTCGCCAGTCAGCCCGTTGTACCTCTTTGGTCGCAGCCAGGATGTAGCGCTGCAGCGGACGCGGCGTTCCGTCAACGAACGATTGCACCTGCGTCTATGGCTCACGCCGCTGGTCTTTAATTCTCAACCCGTGTGGGTCGGACAGATCAGTCGCGACATTGGCGTGCGGTTCACGCATAAAACGTGGAATCTCACGACGCACCGCATCGACCCCGACACAGACGAAGCACGCGACTACGTCATCGAAGACCTGTTTCAAGCCGAACGCATCAGCGCGGCGGGCTACGTGGATGGGGTCGGCGAGGCGACCGCGGCCCAGCCGCGCCGCAACCTCACGGGCGATCCTTACTACACCGACGGCAAGCGAGCCGTGATCCTACTCTCAGGGACGCGTGTGGCACCACGATTTGTGGCACTGTCTTGAGGCCCGCTGCGAGCCGCCCGCAAAACAAGGGGCACACCCTTTACCGCTTGGCGGGCGCGGCCGCTTGCAGTTTCTCGATGAGAAACGCCACGACTTTCGTGGCCTGTCCGTTGCGCTCGTCCGTGCTATCTCCGAGCAACAGCAAGCAATCGATCCCTTGCTCCTTCAAGCGGTCGGCAATCGCGATCGAATGCTTCGGATGGTGGACATACGCGTTGCGATCCCTGGGTTCACCGTCCGGCACTGTGCAGGCCAACGCCACGGGTACGTCATCCTTGCTGACCAGATTAAGCATGCTGCAATCACGCATGATCTTATCGGCAGCCGCTGTGCGGGCGCCGTCGGCCGATTTGAAATGATAAAACGACACCCAATCGGCTTCCGGGCGCTCGAATGAGGACTTGCCGAGCACCTGGGCCCAGTCGCGCAGATCATACGAGGCTTGACCATTGAGCGACCCCGCCGCGGTCAAACGTGACGACTGCCGCAGCACAGGGTCCTCAGCATTGGGATCGGCCAGATCCTCGTGAAAGGCGAGCCACATACTGGTCCCCGCGCCGGCTGAACCACCGTAAGCCGCGATACGTGCTGGGTCGATATTCCAATCTTGCGCGTGACTGCGAATGAACTGAATCGCGCGGGCCGCATCGCGCAGAATGTCCTGGATCGGCGCGTGTTCGCGAAAGCGATAATTGATCGAAGCAAAAGAGACGCCTGCATCGAGGCATTGTTTGACTTGTGGGCGATTACGAATCTGTCCCTTGTCGCCGTTAACAAATCCGCCACCGTGTATGAAGACAATCAGCGGCGTCGGCTTGTCCGACGGGGCCTTCCACAGGTCGAGCACGTTGCGCGCGTGGGGGCCATACGCCACGTTCTCCAAATCGGGCGCGGTTCGCTGCAATTCGGCGGCGTGTATAACCGATGCGAATGCGCAAGCGATTAGCAGAATCGCCAGCGATTGCCTGCCAAGAGAAAGTTGCCACCGGACCATGAGGTGCCTCCACGAAGGGTGCGGGACGTGCCGCCAGCCATTGTAATCACTTGCGCCACAGTGCATTCAACACCGCCCCGCCTCGACCGGACCGGTACTCGAGGCTGCCCAGACGACGAAATTCCGCGGCCGCGAAATTCGCCCGTTAAAAAATGCGCAATTGCACCGGTGAGCGGCTGGCTTCGGCGGTCGGGCATTTCGTGTCCAAGGGGTACGCACGGTACCCTTCGGCCCGCAAACAATCGACGAAACTTTCGGGCCCGTGCGTGCAATAAACCACCCGGGCGTTGACCTGCGCAACCGCGGCCAGCAGATCGTCGTAGTCGGCATGGTCCGAGAGCGGGATGGCATGGTCGACGCCCAGACGGCGCGAAGAACTCGTGGCCCAGCCCGTCACGGCGAACGTCACCGCCGCACGGATTCGGCCCAAGTCCGCCCGGGCGTGCCGATGTGGGGGAACGATCACCGTACAGCCGTCGCGCGGTTTACCGCGCAGCAACTCGAACGCTCCCAGCTCAACGCCACAGGCCCGATAGACCAGGCTGATTTCGTAAACCTCGCGATGCTGCATGACGCTGTGGCCGGCGGCGGTCAGAATCGCGGTAACCTCTTGGGCCTTGCCCAGGGCATACGCTTGGACGACGGGGGTCTTGCCGTCGCGCAACGTCGCTTCGACCAGGGTCAACAGTTGATCAATGGCCTGACCACGCGGCACATGGCGATGCGCGGGTGCGCCATAAGTGCTTTCGATGACGAGAATGTCCGCGGTGGGAAGTTCGGCGCGCTCCGCAGTCGCGCTTTCGGCAAGCTTGAAGTCGCCGGTGTAGAGCAAGGTCTGCTCACCATCGTCGGCAAACAGCATTGCCGAACCCAGGCAATGCCCGGCCGGATAGGTCGTGAGCTTCAACCCGCCCCAGTCGAGCGTTTCGCGGTACGGCATTTCGAGCACGGGGCGCTGTCCCATGCGGGCGTGATACAAGCGCGCCGTGTGCGGAGTACACAGCGCCAGCTCGTGTCGCGCCATGTGATCGCGATGCGCGTGCGAAATGAATCCGCGCGGCTGGCGGCGGCGGTAATCCACCGCCAGGTCGGCCCGCGTCAACTTCAAGCCGCGATCGAAGTGAAACATCGCGTGCCCTGTCGCCGCTGGCTGATTGTTAGTGCGCACTTTATCCGCGCCGCCGCGCAACCGATGATCGATCGAGGGGTCTTAGCGGCGGGCGGGTGCAAGCTTTCCCGCCGCGTTCAAGCCGGCGGCTTTCCACACGCGATCGAGCGTTTCGCCCAGCCGTTTCACCGCCGCTTCGCGACGCAGCCCTTTGAGCTGATCAGGGTGAGCCACGGGGGTGACGGGGCCGTCAAAGCCCATCTCGGCCAGGGTCACAAGCGCGGCCGCAGCATCGATCGCGCCCCCCTCGCCGGGCAGCAGTCGTTGCGTCGCCTTCAACTCGTTGGCCACCGGTTCGGCTGGCGCGTCAGACAACCGCACGGCGATCAATCGATCTCCGCCCAGCTTGCGCAACGATTCG
>CAMFLN010000350.1 GCA_945957305.1 uncultured Planctomycetaceae bacterium
TAGCACCTGGCTGCTCTCCGAATTGTTGAAGTACACGTGGGCGCGGCCGGCGCTGGTGACGCTCGTCGCCCCTGAGATTGTTGCACAGGCCGAACGCCTGGGAATCGGCGGTGAATTTCAGGGGCCGGCCGGAGGCGTCCGCGATGCGCGCTTTTCGCGGCCGATCATGTTCACGGCGAAAGTCACGCAATTGTTCGAGGCGCGGTTTACACTTTCGGGGCACCTCGCGCGGAATTTGCCGATCGACATGGGACGCTCGGCCGTGTTGCGATGCGGAAATGTGCACATCGTGGTCACCAGCCGCAGCGGACCGCACTTTGCGCCGCAGCTTTTTCAGGCGGCCGGACTCGATCCTTTTGCCGCGCAAGTGCTGGTCGCCAAAAGCCCTTGCGGCTTTCGCGCGGCCTACGCGGCGCTGGCGCGCGAGATCATGGTCGTGGCGGCGCCCGGTTGCGCGCCTGCGGATTTCTGGAAATACGACTATCCACAAATCAATCGGCCACTCTGGCCGTGGGATGAAATCGAGAACTGGTCGGCGCGATCGCTGATCATTAAGGGGCCAGACGCCGGCATGGCGGATACCCAGGCATAGCCAATCGGCGGATAACCGCGTATTCTTCTGGTGCATCTAAATGCGCCAGCGAATGACCTGACTGCTAATTCTCTTCTCTGCCGGAGGCTTTGATATGTCGCGCCTTTTTGCCGCAGCCCTTTTGTCACTTGGCCTGGTGGCCGCGACGAACATCGTCGGCTGCTCGAAACCTGCCACGCCCAAGGCGGGGCACGGCGAGGCACCCGCCATGACGGGCACGGAGGCATCGGCCGACGACGAAGCCGCGGAAATCGCCAAGGCCATGGCGGAACTGCCCGAGGCCGAACGTCCGATCGCCATGGCGCAAAAGATCTGTCCGGTCGGCGGCGGACCGCTCGGCTCGATGGGGATGCCGTACAAGGTGACCGTCAAGGGGCGCGACGTTTATCTGTGCTGCGAAGGTTGCAAAGGATCGATTGAAAAGGATCCGGAAAAATATCTCGCCAAGCTGGACGAACCGTCTAAGTAATTGAAACTCGTACCACGGCGGCAGGCATCGCCAGGTCGTTGGCATACAGCGAGAGTGCCGCATGAAATGGTCCTGGAAAATTGCGACCGTTGCCGGCATCGGCATCTACGTCCATTGGCCCTTTTTTCTGATCATCGGTTGGATCGTCATGGTCCGGCTGGGCGAGCATTCCTCGGCCGCGGGCGTGGTCGAAGGGGTCGCCTTCGTGCTGTCGATTTTTGGCTGCGTGGTCCTGCATGAATTGGGGCACGCGCTGACCGCGCAGCGCTACGGAATCCAGACACGTGACATCACGCTTTTGCCGATCGGTGGCGTGGCGCGCCTGGAGCGCATGCCCGAAAAGCCGTCTCAGGAATTTTGGGTCGCGCTCGCGGGTCCGGCCGTGAACGTCGTGATCGCCCTGGTGCTGTATGTCGTGCTGCTCGCGACGCGGGACCCGGTGAGCTTCGACGCCGAATCGTTATCCGGCACCGACTTCTTATTGAACCTGCTGCAGGTCAATGTGTTCCTGGTGCTGTTTAATCTCTTGCCGGCGTTTCCCATGGACGGTGGCCGGGTGTTGCGCGCTGTGCTGGCCCATTTTTCCGGCGATTATGTGGGGGCCACGCAGGTTGCGGCCAGCATTGGTCAGATGATGGCCATCCTGTTCGGCATCGCCGGTCTGTTCCTGGTTCATAACCCGTTCCTGGTCTTCATTGCGCTGTTCGTTTATTTGGGGGCGCAAGAAGAAGCGCACATGGCCCAGGTGCGGTCTTTATTCCGCGGCTTGCCCGTTCGTGAAGCGATGATGACCCATATTCGCACGTTGGCTCCCAGCGACACCCTGGAGACCGCGCGGCGCGAGCTGCTGGCCGGCGAGCAACATGATTTTCCCGTCGTGGAAAACGACAAGTTCATCGGTCTGTTGTCGCGACAAAGCCTGTTTCAGGCGTTGGCCGAACGAAGCGACGACGTCGCGGTGCGCGAACTTCTGCAGACGGATTGCGGCACCGTCGAAGACACCGAAATGCTCGATACCACGTTTCGCCGCATGCAGGAGCGCGGCTGCCCCACGCTTCCTGTCGTGCACGACGGGCGGTTCATTGGCTTGATCACCCTGGAAAACGTGGGAGAGCTGATGATGATTGCCAGTGCGCTCAAGCAGCGCAAAGCGCGCAGCGAATTTCGTAGCGTGTTTGAGCGCCGCTAGTTCGCGCTTGCGCTTCAGCTTTGGTCGATCAGGGGCCGCAGACTCGACAGTACCGTGTCGACCTGTTCGTCTTGCGCCCGGGTCGTGTCAATGCTGACCTGGGCAAGCGGTGCGGGCACGTCTTCCAGATGCAGTCGTTGCTGGGAGTGCAACTCGGGCCGAGCCTCGGACAGATCGGTTCCGGACGCCAGCCGCGCGGCGATTCGCTGCTGCGCGACCTCGTCAGGACAATGACAGCGTACGACGAGCAGCTGTGCAGCTGTCTCCTGTGCCAGTTGCCCGCAGCGGTTCAATAGATCCGCGGCGAGGAACGTGCCGTCGAGAATCACCGATTCTCGCTCGGCGAGCCGCTCCGCCGCTTGGGCCAGCAGCGCTTCGTAGACCTGGGCACGACTGGAGGCCGCGTAGGGGCCGGCGGAGAAATCGGCCGCTTCCCGGCTCGCGCCGAAGAGATTGCGCCGCACGGCGTCAGTTTGCACGACGCCGCAGCCCAGTTGTTTTTCGAGCGCGGCGGCCAGGGTTGATTTACCGCTGCCCATCAAACCGCTGACAACGATCAAGAGCGGCGTGGAAAATCTTCGGCGGCACTCCTCCGCCAGGCGCAGGTAATCGGCCAGCTCGTCCTGCGCGTCGGCCCGGGACGCCGACTGTTCGACGCGGAGCGCCGCGACTTTCGCCCGGACGCAAGCGCGGTAGCTTTTGTAAAAATCCAGCAGCCGTGGCGGCGGTGCATCGCCGCAACGCCGCAAGCAACTCGCCAGCAACTGCTGGCCGATCGCGGCGGCGTGCAGTCGCTCGCATTCCATGGCCAGGAATGAGAGTTCGTCGGCCAGGTCCAGGGACCGTAATTCCTCGTCGAACTCCAGGCAATCGAAGACGACCGGCGGAGACGTGAGGCAGATATGCTCGGGGCGCAGATCGCCGTGCCCCTCGATAATTCGTCCCTGCCTGACACGCTCGTCGAAGTGCGCGCTACCGAGCAGTAGGAATTGCAACTGACCGGCATGCGTGCGACGGACAATGTCTTGCTGCTGCGCCGCGGTGCGCGCCAACAGGTCGTCACGATTCGCGCGGACGTGGTGTTCGATTTGCCGGCGATAGTCGGCCGGATCGAGGAGGATCGGTTTGGCCTGGGCGTAGAAGTCTCCCAGCAAGCCGGACAAGGACGTGATGTCTTTCGCGCTGACCGTGGCGGCGCGAATCTCGGCGTCCAAACAGCGCTCGGTCGGCAGCCGACGCATCTGTACGACCCAATCGACGGTTTCTCCCGTCCCCGCCAGCCGCAACGTGTCGTCGGCGCCGCGCGTGATCGGCAAAACAGCCAGGTACACATCCCGCGCCAGGCGGCGGTTCAGTCGCAACTCTTCTTGACAGGCCCGTTCACGCGCTCGCAACGTCCTAAAATCGACGAAATCGAAGCGGACCGGTTTTTTGAGCTTGTACACCCATTGCTCGCTGACGAAGACGCACGAGATATGCGTCTCGATGACGTCGACGCTGCGCGGGTGGTCGGGATACGCGTCAGGACGCGAGAGAAACTCGCGCACCGCGCGATGCATATCCGGTGAAGATTCGTGGTCAGCCATCTGGAACCACGTAAGCCGTGTTGAGCCGTCGATCGCGACCAATTGTTCGGCGAGCGACCTAACATGCGTGCGCCGACCGGCTCACTTATCGTCGATCGATACGTCGTCGGCAACCGGCATCGTCGAGAAAAACCCGATCATCATTTCTTCGAAGGCTTGATCGCCCCAGCGAACGGTCGACTTGGGATCGGGGTTAGCCAGGTTATCGGCTGAATTGTCGTAATGCGCCGAGCATTCCAGCACGGTGCCGCGCGGCAGCAGCTTGGGCTCGGCCAATTCGTAGCGTAGTTGCCAATTGAAGTCGTACCGCGGCACATCAAGCAGAATCTCTTTTTTGCCGCTGGGATAAATCGCAGTGTAGCGGAATGATTTGCCGCGCATGTGCATATGCGGGAACATCGTCGCCAGCAGCGTATCGCGGTCGAAGCGATGCCGGGCGACGACCTCGGTGTCGTCCACGCCTGGCAGAATCGAGAACTTGCGGTTGGCGGCCGCGCCGCCCCGCGCGCGTCGTTTGACCGTGTGCGGCTCGGCAAAGCGCAAACCGATATAGCTCCGGTCCAGTTGCGGGCTGCCATTGGGCGTGTAGTGGACTTGGAATATCAATTTCGAACCGGCCGGCACAAGCGCCGCCACCCCGGCGGGGTAAATCCTGGCCCGATCTCCGGGGGCATAGTCGACCAATCCTCCGCCGCGACGAAAATCCGCCGCCGCCGAACCGCGCGTCGCCGGCGGTTGCACGAAGGCGATCAAATGATGCACCACCGCGCGATTGCCCGGTCTCGCCTCGGCAGCTTGCACCCATTTGTCTTCGGTGAAGTGAGGATCGACGCAGAAATACTGATAAGCCACGACCCCTTCGGCTGGCACCGCGAACGGTTCGTCCTGCATGTAGATCACCTGGTCGGGCTCGCCCATCTGCCAACCGGTGATGAAATTCCGTAGCGGCGGCCGATCTTGCGCACTCCCCTCGGGGCAGCCATTCTCGACCCAGCGGCAGAAGAGCGCCTTTTCTTCCGTCGAGAGGCGCGCGTCGTTCGAAAACTTGCCGTGATCATCGTTGGCAAACCAAGGGGGCATGCGCCCTTCGTCGATCACTTCGCGCATCATCGGGGCCCAGCCCACGAC
>CAMFLN010000351.1 GCA_945957305.1 uncultured Planctomycetaceae bacterium
GGCCAGACGCGTACCTCAGCTTGAGCAAGCACAATCTCCACCGTCGCCACCCCGTCCACCTGTCAACCATGCGATGAACAATTGGATGGCGAGCTGAATTGCGATTTCCATGACGTGTACTCCCAAATAGGTGCGCGGATGATTCCGAGCGGCGCCTCGCCGTCATCCGCACTCGGCGAGCCTCCACCTGCACACATCGCAGGATGCCTGCTCCTGCTGATAGTTCACCTCCGAAGTTTTCTTGACTCGGCAACCACGTATACGCTGCGCGCGGCAAAAGCCTTCCCGAAGTTCCTACGAAAATAAAAATGGGCGGATGAATCGTTGTCGCGAAAAGCGCCCAGGCGAATAGGCACTACGACTCCGCCGATCTTTTCCCCACTACGCTCACGGCAGCGACGGCTCTCGAATCGTGCTGTGGACCGAAGCCAACGCGCGGCATCCGGAGCCGTCTTAACGATTTGTTAACCGACTCTGTCCTAAACTGTGGGCAACTACACCTTGAGGAGGGGGGTATGCCAATGGAGGGCGAAGAGCAAGCGCGCCAACAACAAAGTGACAACGCCGCGCAGCAGAATGCTGCGAAGGGTGCGGATTCACAGCCGGCAGCCGAGCCCTACTTTTATGAACCAACCCATGCCAAGCTGTTTCGCGTGGCAGCAGGCCTTGAAGAATGGACTGAGCGCGAGAAGGAGTGGCTCCAGAAGCATCCCAAATGGATCGGCTATGAGCGTGATCTACGGCAAGCCATCGAGAATTTCGAGCGCGGCAAATTCAGCAGCCGAGTACGCCGCGACCGTGACGTCCCGCCATCGCTGGGAGAGTAACCTTGCCTGAGATGAATCCCTCACTGGGGATGCACAAGTGCGCCTGATCGTGTGCAAAAACACAATCAGGTGGTGACCAAAAAGCTTCGGCCACCACCTGATGACGCGTTACCCTAACCTAGGACAAGGCGCTCCGTAATTCGGCGACCGCGTCCCCTACAGACTGTCGTCCGCCGTGAACTCCCCGTCCCATGGCACGGCGTTCCCCGCCATGGCCTCGTTGATGGCGCGACGCAGGTTTTCTTCATGCTTTTGCCACTTCGGATTGGCCTCAAGCCATGCTGCTTCGGTCGGCGTCCAGTTGGTTAGCCCCGCTGCAACGCGGAAGAGTCGCGAATGCGCGGGCGGGAATTGATTTACACACCGCTGCGAGCGATCGATGGCTGAAACGAGGCCCGGCATTCGGTTCATATTGGTTGCCACGGACTTGTCCTCCTCGGAGGTCTTGGAATAAACGAAAGTTGTCGTCATAGGCGCGCGGCCGAAGGCCCTCGCGTCATCGCGGATTAGCCGCTCAGCTTCAAACCCGATCGATACGTCGACCACCTCGAAAGCTTGGTGGCACGCTTCAGCACCAATCCAGTCAGTTTCCAACCGTGTCACTTTTAACTCGGACAAACGCCCAACGCCGACATCGCGATTAGTTGGCTTGCCGTCCAACACGAGACATTCTGGAACCAACCCGTTGGACGCTCCCAGGCTCGGACACCGACCTGCTTCGACCGCATTTGGCTCCGCAGGGAAACCTCGGTCGCGGTCTTGCGAATGCTTCTCCTCATGAGTCATCGGGCTGTTGACGGTCGGCTCCTCCACTGTTTCGCCGCCGCCACGAACGATGACCGTCACATGCTTGTCGCAGGCAAAGCCAGCTAAGCCCCAACCGGCTCCCGCGAAATCCCTCGCGGTACCCGCTAGCGACGTTCCATCATCAGCGGTCGCCGTATCGTGCTGTTGCCTCATTACAACACTACTGCTTGCGACGTTGATCGTTGCCTCATGCCCGTCAACGCAAACGCCGTTCGCGGAGACGTAGGCGTCAACACCTACCTCTCCGCGAACGGAATCACAGTCGCTGAGATATTCGACAGTTCTGTTCATGTCTGCGGCCAATTGGCGTAGATATGTGCTCTGATTGAGGCATTCGCGCGGGAGATTCTAGAATGAATCGTGCCCAGCGGTTCGCCGAGAGCCGCCGCTATTTCCTGTCCTGACCAGTTCTCGCGCCGCAGCGTGACAACTTCCTGAAATTCCAAGGGGAGTTTCCG
The DNA here is from genome assembly GCA_945957305.1 of uncultured Planctomycetaceae bacterium. Lineage (GTDB taxonomy): Bacteria > Planctomycetota > Planctomycetia > Pirellulales > JACPPG01 > JACPPG01. The sequence continues at coordinate 2,093 of CAMFLN010000351.1, forward strand.
AACTGCAGCTTTCCATAGCTCTTCTAGTTCATTCGCGATCGCATTCTCTACAGGCCTCATTCCGATGGGCCCCAAAACATCTTCGATCACCGCGACCGCGCCTGAGGTGTTCTTGCTCAACTCACTTGGCGGCATACCCGCCAGCGGGAGGCGTTTTCGGCTCCTCATGTAATCGACGATTCGGTTGAGCAGAATTGCCCGAAACCAAGGCCAAAACGGCCGCGAGCAATCAAACTGGTCGAGCTTGTTCATTAATGCGATGTAGGAATTGCTCTGTACGTCGTCGATCGCGTCCTCGTCCGGCCAGCATTTCTGGCGTGCCAGTCTCGCCAGTCGCGGACTGACCAGATCGACGACCTGGCCAAGCTCCCAGCGATCCCTCTTACTCCGCGCATGGCAAACCATCGCGGACAAGGGATCTTGCTCTGCCGTTAGGCGTTTCAGACAGCTACGACACGCAGCCATCTCCAATACCCGGAGATAGGTCTTCCGTAAATTGTCGGAAGAGTTGGTGTTTCCGAGACTCATGACAACCCCTCGAAATTAGGTGTGAAGGAGCGGGCGGGAGGACTTGAGCAGAACGACTGGCGGGAGAACTCCCACAACCCTTTACGAATTTGCCTCCCAAAATCTTCCCGAAGTTCGAATTATTTTTCCAAAAATGTCCTGCTCCGGCCGGCACGGTTGCGCTGGAGACTGCCCTAGATTGCCCAGTGTGACATTGCTGCGTGCAGAGCGCTTTACACTGAAATCCGCTCGACGATGTTGCGAGTGACTTGCCGCCGCCGGCGGTCGTAGAGCTTGGTGACCCGGCTGTCGGCATGGCCCAGCAGGTATTGCACGTCCTCCAGCGCCGTCCCGTGCATCAGCAGGTCCGTCGCAGTACAGGCACGGAAGGAATGGGGCGAGGCCGCGGTCATGATGCCGGCGGCCTGAAGGCGTCTCTTCACGACACGGCAGATGTCAATCGCCGAGATGCCCCGACTTGTCAATTGACCGGATCGGCCGGCCGCTGTCCGGAATAGCGGTGACTCCCCGCCAGCATCTTGCAGTCCAGCTACTGCCAGGTAATCCCTGAGGTATCGCTCCAGGTCGAATCGCACCGGAATGATCCGCGCCTTCCCTCCCTTTTCAGCCAGGCGCAATATGGGCTGCGTTCCATCGTTCGTCAGGCTCTTGATTCGCAGTGTCGCTACTGCTCCCACGCGGGCGGCTGTGTAGATCAAGACGGCTATGATTGCCCGGTCACGATAATCGAGCGGCGTGCGCAACTGGATCGACGCCAACAGCTGCCGACACTGTTCGACCGTGATTTCTGGCGTTTTGCCTTCCACCGCCGAGTATCGTGGGGCCCGCACGGACAAGGCCGGGTTCAGCACAATGACGTGTCTCTGGACGAGCACATCCAGCAACCCACGGATTGCCGCCAGGTGCAGCTTTTTGCTCGGAATCCCCACCGTCAGTTCATCGAGATACTGCCCCACCATGCCGGGCGTAATCTTCGTCAGCTCAACCTCGACACCCTCACACCAGGCCAAGAATCGCCGCACGGCATGCCAATAGGCCTGGCGCGTGTACGGGTTGCGAATTCGGCCTAAAAAGAATTCCTCCCAGGCATAACGCCCGGCCGCGCCGCACGCGGCGACCAAAGCCGGGGCTTCGACCATCGCGATTTCCTTGCGAGGAGCAATGACGAGAGGCCGCTGATGGCTCTCCGTCATGTCGCCGAACGCGATTCCGTAGCGTAAGAGTCGCGATATTCTCGCGCGAGCAAAAGAGCAACCGCCTCTTCGACCATCTCCGGAACGGTGCAGTGCTTGTGCTCGGCCAGGGCCGCTAATTTGAGCGCGTCGGACGTTGGTAGGCAGACGGGGATTTCAATCGTACGCATTTGGCTTTCTCCTCTTTCAACGAAACATCATGATCTTCAGCGGTAATGATGGCTGTTCCATCCCTCGGTCGCCTGTAACGACAGTCGCCCCCCGCAAGATTCCCAATGCCAGGCACGCGCGATCGGCAAACGAGAGTCCCCATTCCCGGGTCAGTGGCCACAGCCGCGCTGTTTCCACCGCTTGCAGGTTGTCGAAGGGCACGACCACGAAAGCCAGGTTCTGCAGTAACAGCCGCGCTGTGAGCAACTCCGTACCGTGTTCCACGGCCTTTTTCAGGACTTCCGCGTAGTTGACCGAAGAAACCAGCCCCCCTTCCAGGTGCGCCGTGATTTTGCGGTAACCAGTTTCACGATGAACGACGGCGAGGATGGCGGAGGCGTCGAGGACGACGCTACTCACGCTCGGCCTCTTCGCGCCGCTCGGCGATTAATTGGTCAACCAGGCTCACGCTGTCGGGTATCTGGGTGCAGAAGTAGGCCTGCGCTTCGGCAATCGCTTGGTCCAGCGACTTGACGCGCAGCCCCGTTCCCTCGTCCACGACCACGACCGTGTCCCCTTCGGTCAGTTTTTGACGTTGCCTGACCTCGGCGGGAATGACGATCCGTCCCGACGCGTCGAGCTTGGTGTGGTACGTTCTTGGCTCCTGCCCTTGCATCTCCTCCGTGCCATTTCTGAAGCGTTTGGCTTCCCCTTCGACACTGCCACAATCGCGACCTTACGGCAAGCACTTTCTTCGCTGCCGTTCTGGAGGCGTTCTGCCCTCGGTTGGCGATCATGATAAATAACCCCCTTTATTTGCCACGAACTGCCTGGCATGTTGACGCCCTTTACATTTGCATGGCGCCGTCCTAATGCTTGCGAAACCACTTCACAGGTCATGGATCGATGCCGACCTGTCTCTTATACACATCTGACGCTGCCGACGATCGCATAAGTGTAGAT
>CAMFLN010000352.1 GCA_945957305.1 uncultured Planctomycetaceae bacterium
GTATCACCGCCCGCCCCCGTGAGCAGCGAGTTCGCCGCGCTAAGAAGGCACTTGGGCGGCCAATTCCGAGTTCGCTCCTGATCGGCCCCCTCGCGCTCGTCCACGTTGACCGCATTGCGTCCAGGTGACGGTGGCACCGGTCGCTTCCAGGTGGGGTGGCGCCGGTCGCGTGGACTGCGCCCGGCAGCAAACTGCGACTTTCATTCGAGCCTGGGCCGGCGGGAAATCCTCTCGCAGTTTTTGTGGCCCTAGGGCTATAGTGACGTAGCCGTGAGTAGAGCCCCGCGCTCATTTGCTACTGTCGATAGAACTGTCGCCCGACGCCGAGCGTACAACTTGCCGGCTGACGCGCCGTACCACAAATTGCTTCATTGAGGAGCCGCTAGAGCTTATGGTCAGGCAACTCGCGCTCGTTTCCCTCGTCGTTCTCTCTTTGACTGCTAGCATTGCCCAGGCTCAGGCACCCGCCGGTCAGGGAGCGCAAGGCCCCGTCGGCCCTTCGCCGGGCGATCTTTCACCTCAAGCGGGCGAGCATCCGCTGGCGCCGCTCATTCGTTGGGGCAAGCTCGGTGTCGCGGCGCTCGAACAGCTGGACGACTACTCCTGCCGCCTTGTCAAGCGGGAACGTGTTGCCGGCAAGCTGACCGGCTACCAATGGATGAACGTCAAGGTGCGGCAGAAACCTTTCAGTGTCTATGCCGCCTTTACCAACAAACAGGAACGTCCCTGGCAGGAAGTCGTATTCGTCGACCATCGTGACGCGGGCAAGATGTTCGTACATTCGGACGAGTTCCGCATGATGGGCACAGTCTCGCTGTTTCCGGACTCTGATCGCGCGATGCGCGACAATCGTTACCCGCTGACCGAGGTGGGCATTCTGAAGCTCATTCAGCGGCTGGTCGAACATGCCGAATCGGACGCACGGTTCGATGACTGTGATGTGAGGATTTATAAAGACGCCAAGATCGAAGGGCGCCCCTGCCTGTACATCAAGGTGACGCACGAAAAACGTCGGCCGGAATTCACGTTTCACATCGCGCGGATCTTCATCGATAACGAGCTGAACGTTCCGGTGCGGTACGAAGCGTTCACCTGGCCGGACAATCCCAAGGACCAGCCGCCGCTGATCGAGGAGTACACCTACCTGGATTTCAAATTCAACGTTCATTTCACGGACCGAGATTTTGACTTCAACAATCCGAACTACTTCTTTCCGCCCGACTTTGGCGAGCCCGAGGTTGATCTGGCCAACGTGAAGCCGGTGGCACAGCCCCCTGCGTCCCTAGGTTTGCCCGCGGCAACGGCGGGTGAGCAGCCGCTCGCGCCCGTTGTGGCGCTGACGCGCAACACGTTGAAACACCTGGATCAGACGAGCGACTACACCTGCCTGGTAAGTCATCGCGAATTGGCCGGAAACCAACTAGGAAAGTACGAGAACTTGCTGTTGAAAGTGCGGCACAAGCCGGACAGCATCTATGCCTTTTTCCTCGGGCCTCAGACTCCTAAAGGGCAAGAGGCGCTGTACAGCGGAGCGAATGCCGATCACACCGTGCTGGTGCACACCGTACCGGCACGCGGGCGTCCTGGTCTGACCAGGCATTTGCCGCCGAATAGCCCCGAGTTGTTGGGCGCCACGGGCGAGCCCTTGAACAGTCTTGGCATGAAGGCGCAAATGGCCCAATGGCTGGCGATGTATGAAGCTGAATTGCCGCACGGCGAGGCGACCGTCAACTACTATCCACAGATCGAAGTGGACCAACACTTGGCGAATTGCGTCGAGGTGACGCATCCCACACAGCGACCACACTTTCGCTATCAGAAGACTCGGCTGTTTCTGAGTGACGAACTAAAGGTGCCGGTCCGATTCGAAGTCTACGCCTGGCCGGCGGCGGCGGGACAGCCCGCGGCGCTGGCTGAGGAATTGAACTATCGCAACGTCGAGCTCAACAAGGGGCTCACGGATCAGGATTTCGATCCGGCGAATCCGAATTACACCTTCGGCACGCCGTCAGCGGCAGCGCGTCCGACCGGAGGGCGTTGAGTGATCCCGGGCCCACAGTTGCCGCAGCTTTTCGGCGGCAGAGCCACGCGGTGACGGCCTGGTGTCGTGCCTACGGGCCACCGACCACGGTGTAGCTTGCCGCGGACCCGGCTGGCTTGTCGACCACGACGCGAAGGTCATTACCGTTGCGCTTTGCTAAATCGACACGCAAGATGACGGTGTGCATACCCTTTTCCAGCTTGACGGCGTTTGCTGGTTGCGTGGGCGCTGGTACGCCATCGACCCACGCCGTGATCCCAGCAGGTTGCTCAACCACGATCGTCACTTCGCCCGGCTCTGAGACGTCGACATCGCCGCGCAAATACAGCACCGAGTTCGCGGGGCCCGAAATCTCTGCGAGCGGAAGAGTTCCATTCACGCGTGCATAAAAGGGCGCCCACTTGCCGGCCGGGGCGCCCAGGATTAGTTCATTCAACTGTTGTGTATCGGGCACTTTATCGGCCAACTCGGCGGGCGTTTCCTGCAAGTAGCGCCAGCGCTGAATTGTCGGCTGCGAGCGAATGGCGTACGGGCCTGGCTTGCCCAACTCGCCAATGAAACGCACCATGTCCAGAAACTCGGCGTGCGTCAAAAAATTCGCCAAGCCCTTGGGCATGAGCGACCGGCCTTCGCTTTCCTCTTCGATATCCGCGGCCGGAATCGTGATTTTGCGCCCGGTAGCGTCCTTGACGATTACGCGATTGTCGTCCCGATCGATGACGATGCCTTGGTGGAACATGCCGTCGGACGTAATCAAGTTGCGCGTCAAAAAACTTTCTTTGATGCTCAAGTCAGGGTGCAAGATTGACGTAATGACGTAATCCACGGGCGAAGTCGCGCCGACCGGGCTGAGGTCGGGACCGACGTCGCCGCCGGCGCCGCTGACCGCATGGCACTTCATGCATCCCAAGTCGGCGCGGCGAAAGATCGCCTCGCCGCGCTGCGGATCGCCTTGTGCCAGGGCTTCGGCCGACAAAGCCTTTAGCTGTTCTGGCGTGGGGGGGAGTGTCTCGACGTGCAAGCCAGCCAGGCGGGTGAGCAAATCCGCCAGTTGCGCATCGCTCCGGCCGGCCAGGTACATGTGGCGCAGGGCCAGCTTGGCGTTATCGGCCGGAATTTCGCCCGCCGCCAAAGCCGTGGCCAGCGTCTCGCTCCCTTTCTGCCGATCCAGAAGCGCGTCGAGCAGAACACCCACGTGCGCGCCCGCCGCGGGCTCACGCAGTAGCGCCGCTGCGCGATTGGCCGCCTCGGTTAGATCAGTCCCAGCGAGCGCCGCTATGCCATAGGACTGCAAGCGCGGGTCCGGCGCTGCGAGGAGCTTGTCGATGGTTTCCTCCGCTTGCGGACCACCGATGGCCGTCAGTGCCGCGAGCGCCATGCGCCGAGCTTCATCGCTCGTTCCTGGCGCGAGCGCGCGGGTGGCCAGTGGTCCGGCCAGGGCCGAAGATTGCCAGGCCGCCGCCAGGCGCACGGCTGCGGCCGCTGTTGTCGGGTCGGGATCGTCCAGCAGCGGCAGCAATGCCTCGGCGTTGACTTCGGGGCGGACTTTACGTGTATGCGCCGCTGTAGCCAGCCCCGTCAGCGCTTGTTGTCGCAACGGTCCCGTGAAGCCATCGGCTTTCACGGTTTGTTCGAAGATGTAAGCCAGATCCTCGGCGTTGCCGCGCTGGCACACGAGGTTTAACACACTGCCGACGCGTTCCGGCGGCAAGCGACCGCTTTTCAGCAAACGCACCATGGCCCCGGCATCCTGCGCAGGCGCAGGTGCCACCATGGCAATCACGATCACGGCCGTAAGCGGTAGTAGAAGGCACAAACGGGGCAAGCGCTTCATCGATCTTACTGCCCTGCTTGTGGATTCTGTGCAGCGGCCTTCTTGGCCCGGCGTTCGAGCGTGTCGAGCGTTTCCTTCAAGGTGTACTCGAGGTAGGAATCCTGCGGGTGGGCAAGTGATTCCAGGGCGACCTCGGTCGCCTTCGCGTCATGGAAGAAGCTCGCGGCGCGAACAGCTTCGAGCCGGACGCGCGGGTGCTCGTCGTTGGCCTGCACGCGCAGCAGTTCGAGCGGATCGTCAATGCGGTCCCGCCAGTAACAGAGCACACGTGTGGCCGCCGCCCGGGCGCGATAGTCGGGCGATCGCAGCATCTTATTCAAGAGCGCGGCATCGACGACGTCGTGCTGCTGATGAACCCACAGGGCTTCGAGCAAGTGATGCTGGTAGTCGGCCCCCTGAGGATCGAGCCCGGCGATCCATTTGTCCAGTTCCGCCATGACCTGGTTGGTGTCATGGGTGCGCAGCTCGCGCCGGGCACGGTACACCGTGCGATCCTCGTACGACTTCAGCAAGTCCAAGAGCGCGGGGATCGAAGCCCCCGCGATTTGCGGCGGCTTGGCCAGCGGACGATCTTTGTAAGTGATTCGCCAGATACGCCCGTGCGTCTTGTCGCGATTCGGATCACGAATCGAATGCTGCATGTGACCGATCAACGGGTTGAACCAGTCGATGACGTACAAAGCACCGTCGGGGCCGAACTTGCAATCGACCGGACGGCAATTCAGGTCCTTCGATTGGAAGATCGGCGGCGCCGGCTCGGCGAAGAAGCCGGAACCTTCTTCACGCATCTTGTAATTCAAGGTGCCGTGGAAGCCGATGCAGTTGTTCAGCAGGTAGTTGCCCTGCACGTCGTCGGGAAATTGCCGGCTGGTGACGATCTCGCAGCCTGACGTGGGGCGCCACTGCATTTTCAGGAACTGCTGCATGCCGCCATGCTTGTGCGGATGATCGACCTGGCCCGAGAACGCGGTACCGTAGTAGTTAGCTCCGCCCGAAGCGTCGGCCACGAAGTTCTGCCCCCAATGGTCGAAGATGTGCCCCCACGGG
>CAMFLN010000353.1 GCA_945957305.1 uncultured Planctomycetaceae bacterium
CTGGCGGCGATTGACGCGAAAGAATTTCATGCCTGCTATCCAGTGCCTCAGGCAATCACGTCACGAATCACATGGCCGAAGACATCGGTCAGCCGTTCGTCACGCCCTTGATGGAAATAGGTCAGGTGCTCGTGGTCGAGCCCCATCAGCGCGAGCACCGTGGCGTGAATATCGTGGAGATGCGCCTTGTTTGTCACGGCCTCGAAGCCGAACTCGTCGGTTTCGCCGTAGGCAGTCCCCCCCTTTACGCCGGCGCCGGCCAGCCACATTGTGAAGCCATAGGGGTTGTGATTGCGGCCCGGGGCACCTTCGCCTTCGGCGAACGGCATGCGGCCGAACTCGCCCCCCCACAGGATCAGCGTGCTTTCCAATAATCCTCGCCGCTCGAGATCCGTGAGCAAGGCGGCGATCGGCTGATCGACCTCGCCCGCGTGTCGGCCATGATTCTTCTCGACGCTTTCATGCGCGTCCCAGGTCTCTTCCAAGTGGCCACCACCACTGTAGAGCTGCACGAAGCGGACCCCGCGCTCGACGAGGCGCCGCGCCACAAGGCAGTTACGGCCAAACTCGTCGGTCGGCTGCTGCCCAACGCCATACAGATCGAGCGTTTCTTGCGATTCACTTTTCAGGTCGACGGCGTCAGGCACTTCAGCCTGCATGCGATAGGCCAATTCGTAGCTGGCAATGCGCGAGGCCAGCTCGCTTCCTCCCGGACGCGCAGCCATGTGCTGCTCGTTGAGCTTGCCCAGTAGATCGAGCTGCTCGCGCTGCGCTGCCTGGGTGAGATATTGCGGCCCGCGCAGATCGAGCACGGGATCACCCACCGGCCGAAACAACGTTCCCTGGAACGTGCTCGGCATGAAGCCAGCGGCCCAATTCGGTTGTCCGCTAATCGGCCCGCCCCGCTTATCGAGAATCACAACGTAACCGGGCAGGTTTTGATTCTCGGTCCCCAGCCCATAGACCGCCCAGCTACCGAGCGACGGGCGACCGATGAAGGTTTTGCCCGTGTTCATCGCCACGAGCGCCGAACCATGCGCGTGGCTGTCCGTGTGGCAGGAGCGGATCATGGCCAGCTTGTCGGCATGTTCGCGGACACGGGGAAAGTAATCCGAGATCATCAGCCCGCTTTGGCCCCCCGGACGGAACGGTCGCCAGGCGGGCGTGAGATAACCCATCTTGCGATTGCCCGAGTTGGTGAACTTCTTTCCCTCGGGCAGGGGCTTGCCAGCATATTTCGCCAGTTCGGGTTTGTAATCGAACGTGTCGATATGACTGGGACCGCCATTCATCATCAGGAAGATGACGCTTTTGGCACGTGTCGGAAAATGCGTTGGCTTGGGCGCCAGTGGACTGTTGGGGGCGACCGACTCGTTAGCCCGCGCATGACGGGCGAAGAAGCCCTCCCCCTGTAGCAGGCTCGACAGGGCGAGACCCGCGAAACCGGCTCCCATCTCCCAGACGAACTCGCGCCGCGACTGCCCGCAGGGATAGAGGCGCGGCGCGGCCGCACTGCGCGACGACGGTCGACGTTTCGGATCGTGCTCAGTCGACATAGACAAACTCGTTGAGGTTCAAAAGCACGTGGCACAGCGAGGCCAGGGCCAGTTGGTCGGGATCGGTACTCGTCGCGGACGCGGCAGGCGAAGCCGGCGTTTCGGCGGCCTTATTGGACGTTGCTGCCGGCTTGGCCGTTGCTACGGCCGCAGGTGCTGCTTCTCCAGGCGCCGCTGGCTTGCCCGGCGTTGCCGATTCCGCCGCCAAGGCCACCTGCTGCGCAGCAAACCGTGTCCGCTGTTGCGCGAAATGCGTCAAGGCGAACTCGCGCTCGCTGGTTGTGGGAGAGCGCGAGAGTGCCAGCCACCAGGCTCGCTCGATCTGCGCCGCGCGGTCCGGCCCTGCCTCGCGTACGACGCGCTCGGCCAGGGCGTCGCTTTGTGCGTGCACGAACTCGTTGTTCAACAGTGCCAGCGCCTGCGGAGCAACGGTCGAAATGTTGCGCTGCGCGCAAGGGAGCGTGGTGTCGGAAAAATCGAAGACCGTCATCAGCGGCAGCAGCAGCGAGCGCTTGGTGAACATATAAATGCTGCGGCGGTTTTGCTCTTGCGGCGACGACTGCTTCCATTCGGCCCCCTTCTTGGATAATCCTTCAAGTGCTTCGCGGCTGGCGGTGGGGTAGAAGCTTGGACCGCCTGCCTTGAGATTCAACTCGCCACTTACGGCCAGCATGGCGTCGCGCAACGGTTCGGCTTCGAGACGGCGACGGTTCGTGCGGTACCAATGTTCATTGGCAAAGTCCTGCTTGGCATACTCCTCGGCGCGGGGATGCGTCGAATCCATGCGGTAGGTGTTCGACAGCAGGATCATCTTGTGCAGGCGCTTGGCTTGCCAACCATGCTCGACAAAATCGGCGGCCAACCAGTCGAGCAATTCAGGATGTGTCGGCGCTGTGCCCATCACGCCGAAGTTGTCAGGCGTGCGACACAACCCCTCGCCCAAATGATGCAGCCAGAGTCGATTGACGGCCACGCGCGCCGTTAAGGGGTTTGCCGGGTCGGTGATCCAACGAGCCAATTGCTCGCGGCGATGCGTGGTCTTGGCATCGGCCGGCGGCGACTCGACCGCGCGTGCCAAACGCGGCAGCATCGATAGATAGCCCACCGGGACGACGTCCCCTTCGCGGCGTGGGTCGCCGCCGCCGAGCAGCTTGACCGCCTCCGCGTCGCGACCGCTGTCGGTGTACGCCAGCAAATCCTTGCTTTCGTCAGCGCGGCCGGCGATGAAGAATCCCAGCATGCCGTAGTAATCGGTCTGCTTGATCGGATCGAACTTGTGATCGTGGCAGCGGGCACACTTGACTGTCAGCGCCAGGAAGCTGGTCGAGGTCGCATTGATCAGGTCGTCGAGCTGTTCGTATTTGTAGACCAGCGGGTCATTGGGCTCGTCGTCGAACGTGCCGACGCGCAGCAGACCTGTCGCCGCACGCGTGCTCTCGTTTGCATCGGGCAACTCGTCCCCGGCAAGTTGCTCGTGGACGAAACGATCGTACGGCATGTCGTCGTTGATCGCACGAATGACCCAATCGCGGTAACGCCAGGCGCCCGGCTTCTCGGCGTCGCGCTCGTAACCGTTCGTTTCGGCGAAGCGGACGACGTCCAGCCAGTACCGCGCCCAACGTTCGCCAAAGCGTGGACTGGCCAGCAGTCGGTCGACGAGTTGCTCATATGCCTGCGGCGAGTTGTCAGCCATGAAGGCGCGCACTTCGTGCGGTTCGGGGGGCAATCCCCACAGGTCGAAGTAGACGCGGCGAATCAGCCGCTCGCGCGCCAGCGGCGTGGCCGGCTCCAGCTGCGCAGATTCGAGGCCAGACAGGACAAAGTGATCTATCGGCGTCGCACACCACTCGATGTGCTTGGGAGCAGGCAGCGCGGGTTTAACGATCGGGGCCAGCGACCAGAGGTCGCTCGAATCGGCACTTTCGTCGGCACGGACGAGTTCCGCCCGAGCCAGCAGTGACAACAAACCCAGGCCGAGCAGCGCGAATAATTTCAGTGTCGATTGCATCCGCACGAATTTCCAGGGCGTGAAATAAATGCCGCGCGTCGAGGATGCGCCGCAGGCAGGCAGAGCACCTCTCAGTCTATCCGAGCCGCCGGGCTCTCGCCAGTTTTTGGCGGTTCGAGAAACGAGGGCCGTCAACTGGGTAGCGAGCGAAGAAATGCCCACGCCAAGCCTGGTAAAATCTTTGCTCCCTAGCGCACGAGCAGCTAGGCTGTTTTGCGACTTGCCACAAGGCAATGTTGCCATCGTCCCCGCACTGACGCTTCACGCCCGCGACCCGGAGAATCAAGCATGACCGAAGCGCATCGCCGTGACTTTCTCAAACAGACGGGCCTGGGGGCCGTGTCGCTGGCCGCAGCCGCGGAATTGACGGGCATCGCGCGTGCCGAGGATCAGCCGGAGAAAGCCGCCCCCTCCGTGCAAGACAAACTTGTGATGGGCTGGATCGGCTGCGGCGGGCAGGCGACGAATCTACTGAAGGTTTTCGTCGAACAACCGGACGTGACGATCGCCTACGTGTGCGACCCCGAGGCTTCGCGTGCCGCCGCGGCGGCCCAGCATGTTGAAAGCGTAACCGGAACAGCGCCGCAGATCGTGGCTGACATGCGCCGCGTGCTCGATGACAAGGCTGTCGACGCGATTTGCACGGCGACTCCGGATCATTGGCACGGGCCCGCCACGATCCTGGCCTGCGATGCCGGCAAGCACGTCTATGTCGAAAAGCCTTGCTCGCACAATATTCGCGAGGGGCGGCTCATGATCGACGCGGCACGACGCAACAAACGCGTCGTGCAAGTCGGCACCCAAAGCCGTAGTTCGCCGGCAGTCATCGAGGCCATGCAATTGCTGCATGAAGGGGCGATCGGCGATGTGCTAGTGGCCAAGGTGTGGAACAGCCAGAAACGACGAAACATCGGTCACGGCGAATCGGGCCCGCAACCGGACAATTTCGACTATGATTTATGGATCGGCCCCGCGCCGATGGTCCCGTTTCAGGCCAATCGCATTCATTACGGCTGGCACTGGTGGTATGCCTTTGGCACCGGCGATATGGGGAACGATGGCGTTCACGATATCGATATTGCCCGCTGGGGTCTGGGAATGGAATCACATCCCTCCGTCATCACGGCGACGGGCGGAAAATTCTACTTTGATGACGATCAGCAATTTCCGGATACGCAATACGTCATCTTCGATTATCCAGGCGACGGCCAGGTCGGGCATCGCCGGCAGTTGATCTTCGAGCAGCGCATCTGGAGCCCTTATCGCCAGGAAGCCTTGGAAAACGGCAATGCTTTTTACGGCACCGAAGGGATGTTGCTGCTGGGCAAGAACGACGGCTGGAAGC
>CAMFLN010000354.1 GCA_945957305.1 uncultured Planctomycetaceae bacterium
ACATGACGATCAGCGTCTTCCGCAGCCATAAGGGCAACATCGAACAGACGGTCGTCGGCAGCTATACGCTGCGCAATCCCCGCACCGGGATTGCTTCTCCCGGCCAGAATTTCTTCGCCAAAGAGTTTGCGATCGACGATCGTCTCGTGCCGCAAAAGTTCAAGGACCCCGGCGGCCAGGACAAGACGCTGGATTGGTTCGACGACCTGGTGGACGACGGCGAGTTGGAAATCGAGTTGACCTGCTTGCAGAGCGGGCAGTACTTCGGCATGGCTCAGCCCGACCTGTACCTGCTGCCGCGCGAAGCATCGTTCGAGTCGAACTTTATCAAAGGCTATATCGGCATCTGGCAGCAGATGCTGCTGGTGATCACGTTTGGCGTCATGTGGAGCACGTTCCTCAATGGGGCCGTGGCCATGCTGGCGACTTTCATGACGTTGATCGCGGGACAATTCGCGCCGTGGGTGCAAGAGTTGGCCACGGGCAAAGTCGTCGGCGGCAACACGTTCGAGGCGGCTTTCCGCATCGTGACCCAAACCAGCATCGGCACGCCGCTCGACGAAAATCTCACCTCGTCGGTCGTGCAGGGGTTGGATGCCGTGACGCTGTGGCCGCTGCGCGTTATCGCCAGCTTGCTGCCCGATTTCGGCCAATTCGACGACACCAGTTACGTCGCCGAAGGTTTCGATATTCCCCTCTATCTCATCACGGAACATTCGTTGTCCGTGCTGGGCTTTGTCTTGCCGTTGTTCATCTTCGGGTTCCTGTGCCTGAAGATGCGCGAGGTCGCAAAATGAACCAGCGCCCGTTTATTCGCAAGATCATCTACCTCGGTCTACTGGTGGTACTGCTCGTGCCCCTGTCGCTGTTGAGCATGCCGGCCCGGCAGGGTGTGCCCGGCGAGCCAGGCAGCGCCGGTGGCGTGCTGGCGCGGTTGCGCGACGAGCATAAGCTGGGCCAGGCCAATCTGGGGCAGATCGACCCCACCAGCGAAACGATCAAGCTGGCCACGCTGGGGATGCGCAACATTGCCGCCACACTTTTGTGGAAAAAAGCGAACAACTACAAGATGAAAGAGGATTGGACCGCGTTCTCGGCCACGGCCGAACAAATCATCAAGGTCCAACCGAACTTTCCCACCGTCTGGCAATACCAAGGCTGGAACCTGGCCTACAACATTTCCGCCGAATTCGACGACTACCGCGATCGATACTTCTGGGTCATCAAGGGCATCGACTTCCTGCAAGACGGCGTGGCCTACAACGAAGCCGCGCCACGGCTGGTGTGGTACGTTGGTTGGGTGATCTCGCAAAAAATCGGCATCGCCGACGAAAAGCTGCAATTCCGCCGCTTGTTTCGCGAGGACAACGACTTCCACGGTTCGCGCCCGCTCGATCAGCGCGATAACTGGCTGGTGGGCCGGCAGTATTTTCTCGAGGCCGAAGCCGTGGCGGAGCGCGAGAAGATGCTCGACAAGCTGAATCCGCTGGTGTTCGTTTTCCACGGGCCGAAGAATCGCATCAACTACGCGATGGCGATTGAAGAAGAAGGGGTTTTTGAAGAAAAAGCTGCCGTGGCCTGGGCGACCGCTCATAGCGAGTGGTTGAATTTCGGCCAGCGCGAATTTCACACCGGCGAAGACATCACAATCCGCGTCAACGATCGCGACAGCATCAAGCGCCGCATCGAAGAGTTGATGACCGAGCTGGACCAGTTCCCACCGGCAGGACGGCGCGAGGCCTTGATCCAGCAAAAAATCGAAGACCTCTCGCGCGAAGAGCGCGAAGCGCGCGACCGGCCCGCCAGCCAGCGCAACGACGAAGAACGTTCTTTGGTCTATGCCAGCGAACAGAAGCTAAAGGTCACGCCCAACGAGCTTGCCGCGCGAGTCGACCCCGAGCAACGCGACGCAGCCAAGAAGCTGGCCGAGAAAATCAATGGCGAGCAAACGATGCTTGACCGGGTCGAGTACGGGCGGGAAATCGTCAACTATCCCTACTGGTTGAACCGGTGCGAACTCGAACGACGGCCGGAAACCCTCGAAGCGCGCAGCTTGATCCATCAAGCCGAGCAAGCGTTCCGCGTAGATCAAGACCTGCTCAAGGCGCAGAAGCTGTACGAGCAGGGCTTTGCCAAGTGGGACGCCGTTTTCAAGGAATTGCCTGTGCTCCGCAGCGATACCTTGTTTGGCGACGACATGATGGTCTTCATCAATCGTTATCGCACACTGCTCAAGCGGTTAGATCAGCCGTTCCCCGAGAAGTTCCCGCTGCAGGACATCCTGGACGCGCATCGCGAACATTAATCGCAGGTAAACGGGGCAAGATTCTTGCAGGACCGCGCCCGCGGGCGTCAGTTGCAGTGAATCACGACCGTCTTGGTTTCGGTCATCTCGGCAATGGCGTACTTCGGCCCTTCCTTGCCCATTCCGCTCTCCTTCAGCCCGCCGTAGGGCATCAAGTCGGCGCGCCAGCCCGGCCCCCAGTTGATGTGGAGATTGCCCGATTCGACTTCTCGGGCAAAACGGAGCGCCCAGTCGATGTCTTGCGTGAAGATACCTGCGCTCAGGCCATAGTTGGTGTCGTTGGCCAGGCGAATGGCCTCGTCGATATCGGCGGCCCGTGTCACGGCGACAGCCGGTCCAAAAAGTTCGTCACAGCTGATGCGCATCTGGGGACTCACATCCGCCACGAGTGTTGGCTCGACGAGCGCGCCTGTGCGTTTTCCGCCGGTCAAGAGCCGCGCACCTTTTTGCACAGCTTCGTGTAGCCATTGTTCGACTCGTTCGGCATCCGCCGCGCGGATCATTGGTCCCATCTGCGTCTGGGGGTCGAGCTGATTGCCGGTGCGCAGCGCCGCAACCTGTGGACGCAGCACGTCCAGGAATTGGTCGTAGACGCGATCAATCACGATCACGCGCTGGGTCGAAATGCAAACCTGTCCCGCGTTGCCATAACCGGTGGCCACTGTGGCCCGCGCTACTTTTTCCAGGTCGGCATCGGGCATGACGATCAGCGGACTGTTCGACCCCAACTCCATCGTGACACGTTTCAAGCCGGCAAGCTGGCACAGCTTCTCGCCCACGTCGCGGCTGCCGGTGAAGCTGATCTTGCGCACGCGCGAATCGCGGGCGAGCGCCGCGCCGATTTCGGCCCCTGATCCTGTCAAACAAGCGATGCCCGTGGGGGGCAACCCTGCTTCGAGCAAGATCGCGGTCAATTTCAGGGCCGACAGCGGAGTGTCAGTGGCTGGCTTGCAGATCACGGCATTTCCCGCGGCCAGCGCTGGCCCCACCTTATGGCACACAAGATTCAACGGAAAGTTGAACGGCGTAATGGCCACGACCACTCCACAGGGCACGCGTAGAGTGAAGCCCAACTTGCCGGCTCCGGCCGATGCACCGTCGAGCGGCAACACTTCGCCCGAGATGCGCTTCGCCTCTTCGGCCGAGAGTTCCATGGTCTCGGTCGCGCGGAGCGCTTCAGTGCGTCCTTCGGCCAGGGTTTTGCCTTCCTCCTGGCTGATCAGCCGGCCCAGCTCATCGACCCGGGCACGCATCAGCTCGCTGGCGCGGTGCAGGATTTCATAGCGCTGATATCCGGTCGTCCGGCGCATCTCGGCGGCGCCGACGACGGCGCTGGCCAGCGCCCCCTCGACATCGGCGGCAGCAGCCTGGGGGACCGTATCGATAACCGATCCGTCGAATGGATTGGTCACTTTCGCCTGCGGCGATCGGTCGACCCATCGACCCGCGAAATACATCTGCATGGCGGTCTCCGTGCGTGCCCTGACGAGCGCGCCTAAGTTGCGGCGTGGCAAGACTTGTTCTGGCAGTATTATGCTGCAGTGTTCGTGCGAGTGAAGTGGTGAATCTCGTTTGTCGCTCCTCAGCGAGTCGCAGTGACTGGCCGTGTGCGCCGGTGTCGCCTACGATACGGCGATCCCTGGTCTTCCAGTTCGGAGTTCATAATTCCATGACGATGCCCGAGATGCCCACTGATCCAGCGGTTTTGCAAGCGCGCGAGGCGATTCTGGCACACACGCGTGAATGGCCTTTTTTCAAGTTGATCGGCATGGAAGTGGTCGACATGCGGCCAGGCTGGTCGATGCTGAAAGTGGGATGGCGCCCGGACCTGACACAGCCGGCACACATCATGCACGGCGGGATCATTGCCACGCTGATCGATACCGGCATTGCCCACGCCATCCTGCTAACCGACGTGCATAAACATGACGGCAGCACGTCGATCGTCTCGGTCGATCTGCGGGTGAAATACCTGCGGCCCGTGTCCGAGGGCATGATCTACTGCGAATCAACGGTGCCGCGCCTCGGACGGCAGATCATTCACGCCGAAAGCATCGTGCGCAACGAACAGGGCAAGGAGGTCGCCCGCGGCGATTCGATCTACATGGTCGTTAAACGTGAGCAATTGAAAAAGAGCTGATTCTGGCGACAGCGCCGCAAGTATTGCACGTCGAGTTAATCGCCAAACCAGAACGCATACAAGGCAGCGTTGCGCAAGGTGATTCGCAATTGCACGGACTGCCCACGCAAACTCCGCAGCTGCTTCTGTTGCCAGCGGACGGCGGTGCGAACTCCGCTACCCTGGACCGGAATGCAATCCTGCTCGGTGAATCCGGGGATCGGCTGCCCGGAGGCGAGCAACTCGACACTCGCCTGACCGTCTTTCGCGTTCAGATTCAGATAAAGTGTGTCGCCGTCCACCTGCAGCGGCTTGCTGAGCAGAGACCCCGGCTCGGTTCCCGCATCGAGCGAAACGAATCCGTCGCGACGTAGCACGGCCAGGCACACGGCGCCGGAACCAGCTTGGTCATCGGCCACCTCGTCGGCGGTCCATTCACTGCGCGGCCGCGGCGTGCGGTCCCG
>CAMFLN010000355.1 GCA_945957305.1 uncultured Planctomycetaceae bacterium
GCGCAAGAGGTGGTCGAGAACATGACCAGAATCCTCGACCGAATGGCACAATGGGAAAGCTTTGTCGACGTGCTCAACCAGGTTCGCCAGATTATGCAGTTACAGAATCAAGTTCTGGATTCAACGCAAAAGACCAAAACCGATCGCACCAACGACTTGTTTGACGACGAGTAACTCCAGGTTTTCTTGACAGTTAAGCCGCCAAGGCCTAGAAGTGAGACTGGTTTCATCATGCGTCAACGGGCACACAGAGAGGTCGCGATGAACCCGTTTTTGCCGCTACCTGCGCGCCATGCATTTGCCGCCCTGTCGTGGACCATCTGTCTCTCTATTTGGTGCGGGGCTGCGGCGCCACAAGCTCTCGCGCAGGCCGTGAACGGCGTGCTGCAGCTTCAAGTTGCCCCGGCAGACGGCGCCGCCTCCGCCGCTAAAGAAACTACACCGAAAAAAGATACGAAGACCGTTGATGCCGAGGCGGCAAACAAAGCCAACGACGGCGAGGTGCTCGGCTTTCGCCAATCGGAAATCGCGGCCCAGATGACCGAGCTCGAAGAGCGCATGTTCCGCCTGGCCGAATCGATTCGCGCACTCGAGCCCGAGAACTCCTCGCGCCTGCTGCTAGGGCTGAAGTTCGCCCGCGAAGAGTTGATTCTGCACCAGATGAAAGAGACACAGGCTCTGCTGGACAAGCTGAACCTGGGTGAAGCGGTCGTCGAACAAAAGCATCTCTTGTCGAAATTGCAGCGGCTGCACGACATGCTGCTGTCGGCCGACCTCGACCTGCAGATGAAGCTCCAACGACTGCGCCAATTGCGCGAGATCATCAAGCGGCTCGACAAGGCCATCGTGGAAGAAGAGCGGGAGCAAAAACAGTCGCAAGAGTTGGCCGAGATGGAAAAACACCTCGAGCAACTCCGCACGCACAAGGTCACGCTCGACGGGCTGGTCAAACAGCAGAAAGCACACGTCGAAACAGGACGGCAACTGGCCGCGCTCGCCACGCTCGACGACGAGCAGCGATCGTCACTGGCCAAGCTCACGATCGCACAAGCGGCGACGCACAAAGAAGCCGGTCAGCTGCGCGAAAACCAACAATCACCAGACGATCCTCTGCTTGCGCCGTTGGCGCAAGCAGAACAGAAAATGGCCACCGCTGGCGAAGCTCTGGGGGCCGATAAGCCGGCCGAAGCGGCCCCGCAGCAGCAAGCAGCCCTAGCCGACCTGGAGCGTTTGCAAAAAAGTTTCGCCGAAGCGCTCGCGGCAAAAGAAGCCGAGCTGGCCACCGAAAAGTTCTCGTCCTTGCAACGCGACCAGGTGGGCAACCGCCAGTCGACCGAATCGATCACCGACTCGGTCCGCGGGCTGGGCGACAGCGGTGCCCGCGCCCTGGGGGCGCTAACCACGGCGACGGGCAGCATGAGCGGCGCGGAAAAAGACCTGGGCTTGCGCCAGCCGGCCGAAGCCAGCAGCGAGCAAACCAGTGCCGTCGAGTCGCTACGAAGCGCTCGCAAGGAACTGGTGGGCGAACTGGACAAACTGCTCGAACAATTGCGGTCCGAGGTCAAGCGTCGCGTGACGGAGGACCTCACGCTCATGCTGGAAAAGCAGATCGCCATTCGCGAATCGACGACCGTCCTCTCGGCACGAGTCAGCACCGGCGGCCGGCAAGTCCTGGCGTCAGTGATCGCTCTCTCGGTCTCAGAAGGGCGCCTGGTGGAAGTCGCCGACGAACTGATCACACTGGTCGAAGAAACGGAGTTCGGCATCGCTCTGCCGGCGGCACTGTCGATGGTGCGCGACTCGATGACAACCGTCAAGGAATCGCTCGCCGCGGGGGATGCGTCCGAGGGAGTGATCGCCCGGGAACGCGAGATTGAAAACGACTTGAAGGAGTTGTTGCAAGCGATGCGGCAGATGCCCTCCTCGCGCAGCTCGATGGACGATTCCGACCCGAACCGAGCCCGCGAGCGGGAGCTGAACCGGATCATCGCCGAGTTGAAAATGATCCGCATGGTACAAATCCGCGTCAATCGCGCCACGGTGCAGACCGATAGCGGGCGCGCGGCCGAAGCCGCGGCCATTGCCGCCGAGCTGCGCCGCAGGATCGACAATGTCACGAACCAACAAGACGACGTCCGCGAGGTCACTGATCGCCTGTTCGAAGAACGCGCAGACGACCTGTTGCAATAATTTCAGAAAATGTATTCAACCGGGAAAAAGAGAAGGACGCTGTATCGTCGCCAACGCGCCGATTAACGCAGGAGCAAATTCCATGAAAACCATTCCCCTCGCCGGAACTTTATTGCTCATCGCTGTTGTCACTTCGCATGCTGTCGCGCAGGAAGCAGCGCAAAACGACCACGAAAAGATCGTGGGCACGATGCAAGTCGCTGTAGGACAGTTGAAGAAGCTTGACACCGGGGCGCCGACGCAAAAGACGCAGCAGCAGATTGTCGCTAATCTCGACGACCTGATCGCCCGGCTCGAAAAGGAATGCGATAATTGCCGCGGTGGCAAGCGTCCCGATCCCAGCAAGCCCATGCAAGATTCCATGATCCGCAAGGGTCCTGGCGGCATGGGCAATCTGCACGCCGCGAAACAGGAGGGCAAGAACTGGGGCGAGCTACCGCCGCACGAGCGCGACCGGATTCTGCAATCGATGACCGAAGGTTTTCCGGCGCACTACCAACGCATCTTGGAGCGCTACTATAAACGTTTGGCGCAGGAAACTCCTGCCGGCGCCGAAACAGAAGCGCCAGAACCTGCCACGGATCGGCCCGCCACCACTCCCGCGGCCGACGCGCAGCCGGCCGAAAAGCCGCCGGCCGCCGGCAATGAGAAGTCCTGATGCACGTTCTTCGGACGCTTCTAGTGGTTACCGCCTTGGCTGCAACAGCGCGCGCTGACGCGCCTGCGGCGAAAGCTTCCGCAGCGCCGCCCCGCATTGCGACCATCCACGAAGAGCAGATCACAGCTCAGCCGATCGCCATCGCCGACGGCAAGCTCACTCTGAAGATCGAACCCGCCCGCGCCATCCCGCTCGACGAGCTGGCCCGCGTGGACTTCGGCCATGCCCCCACGCTGACCGCGCGCTGGCTTGGCCAGGACAATCACGACGTCGCGCAGGCCAAGCCTGAGGAAGGCACCAGCGGCATACAAGACATGCACCTGCAGGTCTCTGGGCTAATTCGTAACCGCCCCATCAAGCAGATTATCCTCAGCCAGGGTTTTTACCTGTGGAAATCCGACACCTCGAATTCCAAAAATTGGAAGCTGGTCTTCGAGCACACGCCAGGCTCGGGCACGGCGGATCTTTATGCCGAGCCACTCAAGGCCGACCAGAAGGACAAAGAGTTCAAAGTGACCGTCGTCTACGACGATGGGACGAAGAGCACGGCGCAGGTAAAAGTCGACACCGCGACCGATAACACGTTGAAAGTTGTCGCCGCCGACGGAAAGCCGCCGCTGCCAGCGACCGGCGCGGCTCAGGCGGTGGTCGTTTACCTTGACGACGACTCGGAACTAAGCGGTCAGCTCGGCGAGCTGGGACGCGAAAACTTGCAACTCAAGCTCGCCACGGGCGCGGTGCTTTCGATTCCACTCTTGCGCGCGCGGGGCGTATGGTTCGAATCCGCCGGTGACGCAAAGGCCAAGGCTCAATTCAGCGAGCGGCTGAAGGCCCCCGCCGGCGAGGACACGGCGCTCGCCCGCGCCGCGGATCAAACCATCACGGAAATCACCGGACAGGTCGAGCAAATCGCTGACCAGAAACTCAGCTTCCACTATCAAGAGCGCACCCGCACGATCAACCTGGCGCGGCTCGTCGGACTGGTCTTTGCGGGCCATCCGGCCGCGGCGGCCACGGATGCTCCGTACCAGGTCTTCTCGCTGGCGGCGGGGGACCGCCTGACCGGGGTGTGGACCGGCTTACAGGATGACGTGCTGGAGCTGACGTTGCCCTGGGGCGAGAAGGCTTCGCTCCCCGCCAAATCGATTGCAGCAGTGGAGTTTCGCAATGGCAAGCTGGCCTACGTCTCTGACCTCGAGCCGACCACGGTCGAGGAGGTCGCCTACTTCGATCGCACGATCCCGTACCGGCGGGATCGCAACCTTATGGGCGAACCGCTGAAAATCAAAGGGACCGAATACCGCAAAGGCTTGGCGGTCCACTCGCGCACCATGTTGACCTACGCCATCGATCGCAAATATGCCCGCTTCAAAGCCACCGTGGGCTTCGACGAAAGCAGTGCCAAGCGCGGCCGGGTCACGTGCCGCGTGTGGGGAGATGGCCGCGAACTCTTCGTCGAAAACGACCTGCGGGCTGATGCTGATCCCAAACCGCTCGACATCGATGTCAGGGGCGTTGCCCAGTTGGCGCTCGAAATCGATTTTGGCGAGGAAGAAAATATCTGTGACCGCGTCATTTGGGGCGGCGCACGGTTGTATCGCGAAGATTCGAACTCAGCTGCTGAACCGCCGAAGTGACACCTATGTTGCCCGCACGTTGTAATTGTGGAAGCCACCGAGCGGTGAAACTCCTACCCGCTGCGTTGGTAACGCTCGGAATGTTCCTGGCGTCGATCGCGCAGGCCGCGGATCCGATTCCCTTGGAGATTCATGAATGGTCGTTGTGGATCGTCGACCCGACACATAGCCAGACGAATGCCAAGGACCAATACCCCAACACGTTACCGGTGTTTATCGAGAGCAACCGCAGCCGGCTCTCAGGTCGGGCCGAGAATCGTCCGTCGCCACTGAGCATCCTCACGTTCTACGGCGAGCCGGCGACGGGCGTGGAAGTTGAACTGGAATTGGCCGCCAATAGTCGTTTCTGTTCTCATTGGCCCCCGGCCGAGACCAAGACCAAGCGGGCGCGCTGGCTGGATC
>CAMFLN010000356.1 GCA_945957305.1 uncultured Planctomycetaceae bacterium
GACGTTGCGTCATGACCTGACCGTCGGAAAACGTCACTTTGATCGTGGCCCATAAGCTGGGGTCGCCACCGCTGGCTAACGCTTGTTTGTAGTCGGTCAGGCTGATTCCGCCATCGGACACGCGATCGATGTCAGCACGGAAATTGAAGATCTGATTCGGCGTAAAATCCGTGAAGGTCAACGACGCCGTGGGGGCATTGGCATGCGTGCCCGGGATGTTCGTCGGCAAGTAGCTGGTGGCAACCGCCGTCGACGACTGGGCGCTCATCAGCAAAGAGCCGAACGCGAAGACGCTATTCCCCATTGTGATGGAGAAGCCGGTGATGCTCGAGGTGGTCGACAAATTCGTGATCGAGATCGTCGGGCGATCGGCCGCAACCAAGGCCAACGAGTTCTTCAGCGCTTGCGACAGGCCGCTAAAGGAATCGGTGTTGGGCGAGATTTTGACGGCGAACGAATCGACGGGAATCGTCGTGGCCGAGGCGCGTGAAGCGCACACGACGGCCAAGAGCAGGGCGAAGGCAACTGTGAATTTAAACTTCTGCATATCGGTCGATGTCATGCGTTGATTTACCTGGTTCCCGGCCGCGTGCCGGAATTGACGCCAGCGCTGGCTAATCCTTCAGCCGGCCGGACTGTTTGGTTCCGCGTCCTTGCGGAGACCTGTCAATGCTTCCGCTACATTGGGCGGCCTCCGGTTCCGAGGGCGTGTCGACAACCCCGTCGAAACGCTCGCAGCGCGCAGGGATTCAGACGGTTCGCCTGAGCGCTAGCGAATGAAACCGGATGCCTGAAACGGCACAACGTGGGGAACTACGCGGCGGAACGCGCGCGAAACAAGTTCGCGTGGTGCTACAGACGAGTGAGACCCGACGCCAGATAGGGCTCGCGGGGCGAGGCCACCGGCTACGTCCAACTCGTCAACGCGCCGGGAAGTTCCCTGTGCGAAGACTGTGGGACGATATGCACTAGCGACCTCTCAAAGATGCCATTTATCAGGGATGGGGGCGGGAAATCTTGCCCGACCAGTAAGGTCCCTCACAACTGATGATAACTACCCAGCTGTGCCCGTCAAGCATTTCCGTCAAAAATTTCAACGTACGCTATAACCAGGAGCCATCAGCTGTGGAGTACGCAGGGCAACGGACCCATTCACGAGGGCTTGTCGGCACTGCCCCTTGCCCGCGCGGCTGCCTGGGTTGTTAACCCCAGCATGGGGGCAACGATTGTTACATCATCATTCCTGCACACGTCCCAGGCACCCCACGTGGAAAACATCGAAATCGGCCGCAAGCGGGTGCGCATCGCCACCACGGTGCTTGCGATCTACTGGCTGACGCTGGTCATCGCCACGCATTGGCCGCTCAAGATCCCGCCCCCGGGCCAGCCGATCTTTGGCAAGGATAAAGTGCTGCACTTTTCCGCGTACGCTGGGCTCGCCTTCCTGTTCGGGCTGGTCGCGGCCTTGCGGAAACGTCGCGGCGCGACCGTCGCCTTGGCGGGTGTTGCGGCGGTGTACGCCGTCTTGGCAGGGTTTGGTGACGAAGTTACGCAACCGCTCACCGGCCGTGACTTCGAATGGTGGGATTGGCTGGCCGATTCTCTCGGCGCCACCGCAGGTGCGACGTTGCTATTTGTCGCAGCCAAGCTAATCGCCAGCGGTGCCCTGGGCTCTCATCCCACGTCGCGCAGTGAATCGGGAAATTGACGCTCACGGGCCGAAATCGTGCTGATTCCGCGCGAGAGCCCCCAGGCCAGGGCGCAGACAACGACCGCTCCGATGACGCCGGCCAAGGACGTGGCGAGCCAAACGCCGTCGAGCCCGCCGACTTGATAGTCGGCCAGGGGAATGAAGCCGGGCGTTGTTTCTGCAGGAATCGCGCCGAGATCCTCGGCAACTCGTTCCAAACCATCGGGGGCTGCAGACGCCAACGGGGACAAGAAGAACGCAATCACCAAGGCCATCGCCATCCCGGCAACGGCCCATTGCCTGGTGCCCGAGATGACAGGACTTTGCGATCTTACGGCATACAGCAAGTCTGGGCGCACGCGCAGCAAGAATGCAAGCACGGCGCCAGTGACGAGCGCCTCGCCAATACCAATCACACTGTGGATGATCAACATGGCCGGCAATACCGCCGCGAGTGGATAAGTGCCGGACCACCAGAGTTCCATCGCGCACAGCCCCGCCGAGAACTCGACAGCCAACCAACTGGCCAGGACCGCGCCGGCGATATGCCCGGCCGACCCACGAAAGAGGCGGGCGATCAGCGCATACAGACCGTACCCAATCAGCGGACCGACCAGCGCCATGTTGACCATGTTGGCCCCCCACGTCGTGAGCCCACCGTCGTAGAACAACAGGCACTGCACCAACAGGACGACGGACATCGCCAGAACGGCTGCCCAAGGCCCGAGCACGATGGCGGCCAACACGCCGCCGAGCAAATGCCCCGAAGTTCCCCAGGCGATGGGAAAATTGACCATCTGGGCCGAAAAAATGCAGGCGCTCATCACACCGACCAGCGGCACGATGCGATCGCCGAGGTCCACGCGCACCCGTCGCAACGCCCACGCGAGGCCGCCCGCGGCGACCACTCCCGCGGCAGCGCAAGTCGGCGCATTCAGAAATCCGTCTGGTAGATGCATCGAGGGCACATCGCGCGTTGCAGGCTAGTCATCAAGGCCAGTGTTCGAGCCGCTGGCCGCTGATCAACAATATAGCCTGTTCCGCAGGTCCCCACGAATAGTGGGCAGAGGGCGGCCGGCAGCGGGCAGTGCGGACCGGCACGATGCGCTAACTACTAGTAGTGGATTAGTGGTTTCAAAACTGATTTTGGGTGCCACGGCTGGCTGGTCCAGCCGTGCCAGTCTCCGCAAAACACTGCTAGGCGAGCTAGCAGTGGCACCCTTTTAGTATGGCTTTGAAACGGGCACTAGTCTGTGCTGTCCTCACCAATTAGCGATAGATCGGCTGAGAGCTGCGCTGCGATTGGGGGTAGTACTGTCCGTCAGGCACTGGTTGCATCGGCGCTGAGCTGGGGATTTCTTCGGTCACCGACTCGCCAATCGCCTCTTGCGAGACTTCTTCGTCGAAGACGGAATTCGGCGGCACAGCTCCCGCCAGGATTGAACCTGCACGGTCGTTGAACCCCAGCCCGTCACCAGGAGTTGGACCGCAGTAGTCATCCGGCGCGGCACACATGGCGCAGCCGAGCGTGGAAGCCAGCAGCAACATGAGAAGCGCACTCGTCAATCGCAGCATGGGACATCCTTTCCCCGTGATCCCGCCTGCTCCGTTACCCTTTCTACCGGGCAAGCCTGGCTGACATCCCAGGGACATAGAATGCCACTGTGGAATACAGCACTTGCCGTATCATCGGCTGGTACGACCCGCGGAATCGCTATTTTTTCTCACATCGTTCAGAGGGGATAAAGCAGGGGGGCCTAAACACCCCAAATCTCGCGGCCAGGCGGCGAGCTGCGTGGGGCACTGTCCCCAGGGGCCAAACTCGCTGCCAGCAGTTTCTTGCTGGCGTGGGCTGCAAAACCGCGATCGAGCGAGTAAACTCGCCGTGACTAGTGCATCGTCAAAGCCTGATTTTCGGGTGGGGTGCCATGGCCACGCTCGACGTGGCCATGCCGAAGCAATGTGAGGACATCTACTGCAAGCAAAACCATGCTCACGCCAGCGTGAGCATGGCACCCGAACTGTTAGAGCTGACAAAGCACCAGTCTGCTACTCAACCTGCCAAAGCATTCCCTCTTTGTCGTCCGGAGAGTCCTCGCCATGATTCACTTGCGTGCATTATTGACTGCTTGCTTTGTTCTTTGGGGAACTGTGCCGCTTATGGCTGAGGAATGGGAATCGCTCTTTAATGGTCGCGATCTAACTGGTTGGAAGGCTATCGACGGGCCCGCCAGTAGCTGGCACGTCGAAGAGGGACTGCTGTATTGCACGGGCAAGGGCTCGGGCTGGCTTTCCACGGCCAAGGAATACGGAAATTTCGAACTCGAACTCGAATTTCGCGTCCCTGCCGGCGGTAATAGCGGCGTGTTCCTGCGTGCCCCGCACGAAGGGAATCCGGCCTTCGCGGGCATGGAGATTCAAGTTCTCGACGACTACGACGCGCAATACGCCAATCTGAAACCGACGCAGTATTGCGGCAGCCTGTACGACGTCGCTCCGGCGCAGCCGCGCGTGACGAAGAAAGCCGGCGAGTGGCAGAAAATGCGGATCGTGTGCGACGGCACGCACGTCAAAGTCACACTCAACGGCACGCAAGTCGTCGACGCGGATACCAGCGCCAATCCGGACAAGCTCGAGACACACCCCGGACTGAAGCGGACCACGGGGTACCTCGGGCTGCAGAATCATGGATCGCGTTTGGATTATCGCAATATCCGCATTCGCAAGCTGTAACGGGCGCTTTTGCTCGTTGTGACAGCACAGCATCCGACGATTGCGCTCAAGGCGATGCCGAACCGTTGTCGATAATAGTGCCGCTCTGCGCACCTGCCACGCCGCGCTTTCGAGGGCACTCCGATGACCGAACAAGACGTTCGCAAGGCGGTCCTGCTGTTGGACTTGTTGCCAGCAGAGGTGAACACGTCTGTGCAGTCGAAGCTGACCGCCGAACAGCGCGAAGTCATCGACACGCTGCGAGCGCGTCACATAGAGGGCTCGCCCGAGGATCGGGCCGCGGCGGTGGCCGATTTTCTCGCGGCCAGCCTGCAAGTTCGCGCACAACGACAGGCCGACTTTCGTGCCCTGGCCCGGTGCGACGCTGTCACTGTGACGCTGCTCTTGGCGGATGAGCATCCGCAGGTTATCGCGCTTGTGCTCAGCCGTTTGCCTGCATCGCTGGCCGCGGAA
>CAMFLN010000357.1 GCA_945957305.1 uncultured Planctomycetaceae bacterium
GAGATTCCTCTACGTCTCGTGGGCTCGGAGATGTGTATAAGAGACAGTCGCTGTCCTGTGTGTCCGGTTTGCCCTTGCCAGGGGCAGGCGATCTGCCGGGACGTTTTTTCGGCGGCAGACCAGATTTTTGCGGCGGGTGGGGACGTTTCATGGCGGCGGGCTCCGGTGCGATCGGCCAGGCGATGCCGGCCACATTCAGGCTTCTAGCATAGCTGAAGCCGTGTGATCGCGTCAGGACCTCGGACGCACCGGCGGCATATAGCGAGGATCCGGTGGCACAGCGCCTAAGTCCCTAGCGCTTAGGGGGCATGGTGCGATGGCCGATGGCAATCCGATTCCAGGCGTTCATCGTGGCGATGGTCAATGTCAAATCCACGATTTGCTGAGGAGTAAAGTGCGGGCCCAGCGCGTCGTACACCTCGTCCGGGGCATGCGTACGCGCAACAGCGGTCAGGGATTCGGCCCAGGCCAGTGCCGCCCGCTCGGCGGACTCAAAGAAAGGGGATTCTTGCCAGACGCACAAACAATCGAGCCGTTGCTGCGTTTCCCCGTGGCTGCGCGCCTGTTGCGTATGGAGGTCGATACAGTACACGCAGCCGTTGATTTGTGACACCCGCAGCTCGATGAGGGCGCGCAATTTCGGGTCGATGCTCGTGACGTGCGGATTGACGGCTGACAGCGCATCGATCGCCGCACGATTGAGTTGAAAGTACTTGGCGCGCGCACTCATCGGAATTCCTCACAAGAGCTGGTCAGAGGAGAGTGGCCCCTGACCGCCAGCCTAACGGCGATCGGCAGCGCGCGACAAGCGGTCGCCGTAGCGACTACGGTCCGTTCGCTTGCCAACGATCAGGCATGGCCACACCGCGTGCAGAACGAATGCCGCGATCGGCTTCGGGCGGAGGCAAAAGATAATCGCGCGGCCGGGCGCTGCCGTCGTCATGCGCGATGTTCGAATCGGGGTACGGGTCAAAACGCTGAGCCCGCGTCCTTTGCTGGCGCGCCGTGCCGGGCGAAAACCAGTCAGGACCGGTGATGTCCGCGCAACCGACCAGCGACAGTAGCGCCACAGCGGCCAGCGAGCGTAGCACAAGTGCCAAGGCCATCCCTCCCGTTTCGCAAGACATCCGCACACCCTTGCCGTCAGCCGTCGCACGGCATTCGCGCGACAACTTCAAGGGGCGGATTATACGAGGAGGACGTAAAAGCGCGGAAGATGAAATACTGCCTGCGCCCTAGTGCTAGCAACCTGGCAATAGTGCCGGCAATTCGCGCGAAGCTGTGATTCTGCACCACCGCGGGGCAGATTATTTGCCGCGCGGCGCGGGAATTTTTTCTTCCGCTTGCTCGTAGATATTGAGCTCGTCGTCCTGCTTCTCGGCCGCTTTGTTGTCGGCCGCAGGGGGCATGGCCGGGCCGTCTTCGGTCACCGTCTCGACGGCCGGCGCGGTGCGCCGCGATGAGAGCCGCTTGCGAATATTCGGATAATCGACCGGCGCCTGCGAGCGTAGCCACGGTGCGTTGCGTGGGAACGTCCCGGGCGCGCCTTGCCATACCCGCCCGCGCGTTGCTTCTGGTGGCGGATAGAAGAAATCGCGCGGGCGTGTGCTGTCTGCGGGACCGCCCACCTCAGGGAGTGGATAGGGGTCCCAAATCTGTGCGTCGGCAACTTGGGCACGTGGGGGGGGCGGATTGAAAAAACGCGGCAACGCGATCTTGCCCGATTGAGCTTGCGCCGCCGACGCGGACAGCAGGATCATCACGACCGGAACAAATAAGCCGCGCATCAAGATCTTTCTCCGCAGACCCTCGCGTCCGCCACACCTTCGCCGCGTGGCAGTTCGCCAGGGCCGTCCCCCCAGTCGCTGCCAAAACCGGCTTGTTGCCGCGAAACGTTCGCACAAATTTATTCAACTACTGACACCATCGACGCCGCGAACTGGCCGGCTTGAAGCACAAGCGCGGTGAATTACCGGCACATTCAGCGGTGCTGGCATCTATGGCAAATAAGCGTCCAGAATAATCGCGCTGGGCCTTGGAATCAGAGAAGTCGCGGGGCGGTGCGCGGGGATCAAGATCGTGTCACCAAATTTCAAAGGTCGATCAGCCAGCTCTCCTGTAACGTCAACACTCCCTGCCAAGACCGCCAAAATGTGACAACGGTCGTCATCGGCCAGTTCAAACGGCGCGGTCAATCGCAGGCGGTCCAAGGTGAACTTGTCGCACGCCACCAGGCGTTCGCGCGACTGTTCGACGATCGCGGGTCGTACAGGTGATACCGGCCCGGCTGCATAATCGATCGCCTCAAGCGCCGCCTCGATATGCAAGGCGCGTGGCTGGCCATCCGGGCCGAGACGATTCCAATCATGCAGCCGCCAGGTCGTGTCACTGGCCTGTTGAATCTCGGCGACGAGCAATCCGTCGCCCAGTGCGTGTACTGTGCCTGCGGGGATGAAGACGCAATCTCCCACTGCGGGAGAAAAACTATGCAGGCAGAACTCGCCGGTGCCTCGTGCAATTTCGCGCGCGAGCGCCGGACGATCAAAGCCGCGCTTCAGCCCCGCGTAGATCAGGCTCTGCGGCTCGGCATCCATGACGACCCAAGCTTCGGTCTTGCCCAGGTCGGGCGGGGTCAGCTGGGCGGCGCGGCGATCGTCAGGATGGACCTGCACGGACAGCTTGTGGCGCGCTTCGAGAAACTTAAAGAGCAGGGGAAAGCGTGGTTGCGGCGCGTGCCGGCCCAGCAATTCTCTACCCCGAGTCGTGACCAGCTCATTCAGCGTAGTGCCGGCCAGAGGACCCACAGCGACGATGCTCTGATCCTCGCCGCGATCGCAAATCTCCCAACTTTCGGCGCAAGTGGCAGAGTCGGCGATTGGTTTTTGCAGCACCGTGCGGAGCTTGTCTCCGCCCCAGACGTAGTGACGAAACAAGGGCTCAAAGCGCAAGGGGTAAAGCGGCGTCATGCGTTTCAGCGATTGGTTAGCATTCATGGAGAAGGTGTGAAAGCAATTCACGGCGCTGCATGCGCCACGCGGGAGTAGGGAAATCCCACTCGTGTGGCGGCCAGCAAGTTGCCCGGCGACACAGGGGGTGCTATGATCGAACCGGTTATCCCGCCTGTATGCACCCTCCCGACTGCGCCTATGCTGACGACGAGCGTTTGCCGGCTACGCTGACAACGACAAGGCGTAAACTACCGGATAAGGCTTGAGCTGTCTGGGCCTCGGCTGTCGGGGCCTTGCTAACTCGTTCGGCGACTCCGGGCATCAGCCGTTCATGGAACGGGCAAACATTTGACGGCCTGGGCGACGGACGTCCTTTCCTTGAACTCCTTGCAACTGAGGACCGGCATCCGAGTCTGCGGCGGAATATACTTCTCCCATGGCCCTCAAGAACGACCAAGACCTGTTCCAAGATACCACGATGACCTTCGGGGAACACCTCGAAGAGTTGCGCGGCGCGCTCTTTCGCGCCTTGCTCGGCCTGATCGTGGGCTGCATGGTCGGTCTGTACTTCGGCGATCAGATGGTCAAGCTGATCCTCGTGCCGCTCGAAGGGGCGCTCGAATCGTATTACGCTGACGGGTCAATTGAGAAGTATGAAGTTTGGGCTCAGCAGCGTCGCGAGCAAAATCTGCCCGTTCCCTACGAGACTGAGCAGATCAAGAAGCTCGTCAACGACGATCGGCTGCTGTTCGAGATTGTCTACGTCGATCCGCGGCAAGCCTGGGACGAGGTGCAACGGATCAACCCGCAATGGAGCGACAAGCTGGCGGCGGCTCCACCGCCCGAGGCCGCGGCGGCCACTTCGGCCGGTAGCGAGCAAGCGACGAACACGACCGTTTTGCCGGCGGGCGACGCGGCCGAGCTGCCATCGATCCGCGCCGGTTTAGCGCCGCTGTTGGTCTTTCATCCCGGGGCCGAAGACGATCGCGTGCACGCCAAGAGCTTCAGCGTCTCGGAAATGTTCACGATCTGGCTAAAGGCCTCGCTCGTCGTGGGAACCATCGTGTCGAGCCCTTGGGTTTTTTATCAGATCTGGTCCTTCGTGGCGGCGGGGCTCTATCCGCACGAAAAGAAGTACGTGCACATGTTTCTGCCGTTCAGCCTGGGCTTGTTCCTGCTAGGGGCGGCGACGGCGTACTTGTTCGTGTTCAAGCCGGTGTTGAGTTTCTTGCTGGCGTTCAATAGCAGCCTGGGGGTTGATCCCGATCCGCGGATCAGCGAATGGCTGGGCTTCGTCCTGCTGTTGCCACTAGGTTTCGGCGTGAGCTTTCAGTTGCCGCTGGTGATGCTCTTCCTGGAGCGGATCGGCGTGTTCAACATTCGCGCCTACATGGAAAAATGGCGTGTGGCCGTCCTGGTGATTTTCATCATCTCGGCCATTCTGACACCGGCCGACCCCTACAGCATCCTGTTCATGGCGCTGCCGCTGACGCTGCTGTATTTCGGCGGCGTGCTGCTCTGTCGCTTCCTGCCGCGTAGCGGTGGTGGTGGAGACGCGATGGTACCGTCGAAGTAAGCCGGCTGTATGCTGTGCTTGCCAACGCTGAAAGAGGTTGGGAGTGCCATGGCCACGCTCGCCGTCGCCATGCAGGCGTTCGGTTGGCTTCTGCAACTTTGCAAGTCAGCATGCCCACGCGAGCGTGAGCATGGCACCCGCGGACGCCTACGGCGTGCCGGCCAAACGTTGGACTAGCCGGTATTCTTTAGACCGGAGGCGATACCGTTGACGCTCTCCAAACCGGCGGTCAACAGCTCGGCACGCGGCTCCTCGCCGGCACGCAACCGTTTGAGTAGCACAAGCTGGATGAAGCTCAACGGGTCGACGTAAGGATTACGCCGCTCGATCGAGCGTTGCAGCACAGGGAC
>CAMFLN010000358.1 GCA_945957305.1 uncultured Planctomycetaceae bacterium
GCACCTACGCGACGGCCTGGAACGGCCAGCAGCTCCCTTACCTGACAATCTGGATCGACACGGACAACAACGGCATCAAGGACGATCGCTTGTGGTTCGAGCCCCCCTACAGCGCCGGCATCGGCGGCAACCCAACAGGCGCGCTTAACACCTGGCAAAACTGGAACCTGCTGACCGGCCAGTGGTATTCGGACAACGAGGCGGGACCGGGTGACGCCACGATCACGCTCACCGCGTACCTCGGCCTGCATCCCGACGCCACGATCGTCAATGATGCGGGGCAAGGGATCGGCGGCATCCGCCTGGCGACCGGCTTTGCCAGCCCCGAAGACAACTTCAACACGTATGTCGATGCTTTCACGATCGGCACGGCGGCCGGCACAACGACGTACAACTTCGAAGCCACGGCCCCCGTGCCCGAGCCGGGCGCGATTGTCGCCTGGTCGATTTTGGGGACACTCGGACTCGCGATGACCGGTTGGCGGCGCGTCCGCAAGTCGTAAGCGAAGCGCAAGCGCCCGCGACTTGTGCCGCAGTGCGTGCAGGCCAAGCGACCAGAAGCCATCCCGATGCGGGATGGCTTCTTTTTTTGCGCGGCGAGACAAGAGGATGGTGCCGATTAACCGCGCCACTCAGCTTGTTGACGAGATTTTTCCAGCACTTTTGTCAGGATTGCTTCATCAGCGACGTAAACAATGGTGCAAGGGGACCCGCTATCAACCGCTCGACGCCGCGTCAGTCGGCGATGCCCCACGGCTCGCCAAACGCAAAGTTGGGGCAATAACTAGTAAGAATTCCTGTGGAGTGAGACATGAAGACCGGTCGCACAGCAATCCTGGTGAGAGGAGCCCTCGTCGCCGTAGTCCTCCATGTTGCGGCGTATGCCTATGCGGACATCACGATCAACTACTCGGTCTCCGGCGTCGGCCCGACCTCGTACCCCGGGCCGGTGACACCGGCGTCCGACGCGGAGTGGGGCGCAAATGGCTATCCCGGCGATACCGTCGAACTGGGGGCCTACTCGGGCACGCTCACGCTCACGCCGGGAACAAGCGTCCACGAAATCAACACACTCCTGTGGTACGTCGACCACACGTATGGTGGCACTGGGCTCCCTCTTCAAGATGACGAGGACCATTGGACCGATCTGTTGTTCAACATCAATGCGAGTCGTTCGATCACCTTGGACGGATCGACCGGGACATTAAATCAACAGGGCCAATTGGGCGTGACCTGGTATACCGACACGCTCTCCTTCGCGACCGGAGCGACCACCTCGCTTATCGTCGACGGCTACCGCGTTGACATCACACCCTTACCATTCACGCCTACGGACGCTGGGGATTTGGGACCGCAATTCGATCCTGCCGCCACGATCTGGGCACAGTTCGATGTCGCTGCGGTGCCCGAGCCGGGCGCGATTGTCGCCTGGTCGATTTTGGGGACACTCGGACTCGCGATGACCGGTTGGCGGCGCGTCCGCAAGTCGTAAGCGAAGCGCAAGCGCCCGCGACTTGTGCCGCAGTGCGTGCAGGCCAAGCGACCAGAAGCCATCCCGATGCGGGATGGCTTCTTTTTTTGGCGACGCGGGAAATCCCTTCGCGATACACACTCCTCAGCGGTCCAACCTCGGATTGCTGTGCTGGCGGCTGGACGACGAAACTCGCAGCGCGGTCAATTCACGGCGACCCGCAAGCGAAGTTACGACCGCGCCAGATTCAGACGTCGCCGCAACAGCGGCAACGCCGCCAGCAGCCCCAGGCCGGCCAAGGCCAGCGTGCCAGGCTCGGGCAGCGGTGTAAAGGTCAGGGTGCCTGAGAAGACGGCGTCGATATTGCCGTAGAGCGTGCTGATCGGCACGTCGGCCAGAATGGGGATGGTGTACGTCCCTTTGATGTACGTGGCGTTGCTGGCCCCGGCGATCACACCGCTGTGCCCGGTCAGGTCGACCACCATCGGGTTGGGCGGATCGAGCTCCAAGATGTCCGTCACCTTCAGGCTGCCGCCATTGACGGTGAGGGTCAGGCCGTTCGGATTGAACACCCCGCCGGCGATCGGCGTCGTACCGAGAAGATTGACCGCCAGATTGCTGACGTCGATCGACAGCCCGTTGAATAGATCATCGGGGTCGCTGGGGTTGTTCGAGTTCAGCACGTAGTTGGCGGCGCCGAACGCTCCTTGCCGCGATTGAAAATGGATATAGCCCGGCGACTGCGGAGCACCGAACACACCGAAAGTGACATTGCCGCCGACGTTGGCGATGCCTTGCGAAAACTGGATCCCGGATGTGGTAAACGCCACATCGCCGCCGGCGACCGCGGGCGTGGTGATCGGCACACCATCGTGATAAATCTGCAGGGTCAGACTGCCGCCAGGGATGTAACCGCCAAAGTTCACCGCCTGGGCGGTCGACGCCGTCGCAATGACCAAGGCAAGAACGGCTGAGAAGCGAACGGCTGTTTGCCAAAGCGGGCTGTGCATGAAGCTACCTGTTCCGTAGTTGTAAATATCGCGCACGAGCGGTTCGTGGGGAACGCGTGACGAAGTTCCTGACGCTCATCGAACGACGAAGCCGCCGCCGAGTGGGCGTCCTTACGGAGTGCCACGTAGCGGCTGCGAGCGCCTTTAGCCTAGAAACGCTCGGCGGCGGATTCAAGAAAAAAGTCGTTGCTTCTTTCCTAATACTACCCCGAGCAGCAACATTCGGGGCTGACAGAGTTTCACGACGCCGACGAATTCTTCCTTAGTTTCCGGTTTACAGATAAGTGCTTATGTACTCAACATGGAACGAGCTTCGCGAGCGAACGTTCGATTGGGGCGACCTCGCTTCGGCGTAGCGTCTTGGAAGTTCAATGTCCATGTTGCAAGAAGAGATTCATCCGCAGATGACGCAGAACGCACCGATGGTTCGCGGGGAAGCCGTCGCCCCACAGGCGAAGCCAGGGGCACACAGGCGATTCGCGCTGCCGTCGTGGTCGTGGTGTCGTCGTGGTGAAATCAGACTAGACCACTACGACACGACGAGGGGGAGAGGAGGGCGTTTGACCCCGTGAAAATTCAGACTGAAACCAAGCGTTCTGTCGCCGTGCCGGGCTTCACACTTGCAAACAACCTTTCACGCGCCGGGGCCGGTGGCGTCTTCCATGCCTTCGATATAGCGGCGCAGGCGTTCGACCTCGTCTTCAACGTGCCGCAGGCGGAGCATGATTTCGACGCGCTTGAGCAGTTCGAGTTTGTTCACCGGCTTGCTGAGGAAATCGTCGGTGCCTGCGTTCACAGCCCGTTCGATATCCCCCAGTTCGTTGAGTGCGGTGACCATCAGGATCATGATCCCCTTGGTCTGGGGATTACTCTTGAGCTGCTTGCAGACTTCGAAGCCCGAGAGCTTCGGCATCATGATGTCGAGCAGGATCAGGTCGGGCTTGAACGACGCAACCTTGTCGAGTGTGTCGCGGCCATCGACGGCGATGGCCAGGTCGCAATCGAGCCCGGTCAGATAGACTTCCAGTAGCTCGACGTTGGTGGCGTTGTCGTCGGCGATCAATATGCGGCTTTTACGCGGGGCGGCCATCAGTCTCTCGTCTTCCTTTTCGAACAGACCATCGGCCGCCGATAACATATCGGCTCCGGCTGGCAGGCCCGATTATAGCGGTGCCAGGGCTCAACCGAGAATGGGCACCGGGGATAGCCGGCAGCCGGCAGAGGGGCAGCCGGCAGTACGAAAGCGTGCGAGTTCAGCTCGGCATGCCGCTGCACGGCCGCGATACCGGCGATCCGCACTTCCTTACCATTTCAGACCAAAGCGGTCGCCCCCTGAGCCCTGGCCCAGGCCTCCTTTGAGCGGCCCCTTGCGTTTGCTGACGATCGGCGCCGCGACCTCTTCCACTTCCGGTTCTTCTT
The DNA here is from genome assembly GCA_945957305.1 of uncultured Planctomycetaceae bacterium. GTDB lineage: Bacteria > Planctomycetota > Planctomycetia > Pirellulales > JACPPG01 > JACPPG01. Next base: position 3,901 of record CAMFLN010000358.1, read on the forward strand.
CTTTGACCGGGGCAGGCCGCGCCGCGAGCGCTTTCATCGACAGGCCGATCCGCTGCTGATCGGCGTCGACCGACTGCACTTTGACGTCGACCATGTCCCCTTCCTTCACGATGTCGGTCACGCGCCACACGCGCTTATGCGCAAGCTCCGAGATGTGCACCAATCCGTCGATGCCCGGCTCGAGCTGGACGAACGCGCCGAACTCGGCCACGCGCGACACGGTGCCGCGGTGCGTCGTGCCGACGCCGTACTTGCTGGCGACGGTTGTCCAGGGATTCTCGGACAAGTCGCGCAGAGCCAGGCTGATTTTCTTCGTATCGGGATCGATGCGGCGAATCAGCACCTTCACGGTCTGCCCCAGCTGCAGCACATCGCCCGGATGCTTCACGCGCTGCCACGAAAGCTGGCTGACGTGCAACAGCCCATCGACGCCCCCTAGGTCGACAAAAGCGCCGAACGGTTGCAAGCTGCGCACGACCCCCTCGCGGACTTGCCCTTCGGCCAGTTCAACGAGGAGCTTTTCCTTGCTTTCTGCTTTCTGGCGTTCGATGACCGCGCGCCGGCTGAGCACCAGGTTCCCGCGCTCGGGCCGCGCCTCGGTGACAATTGCCGGAAACTTCTGCCCGACAAATTGCTCCAGATCCTCGACGCGGTAAACGTCGATCTGGCTGGCGGGAATGAAGGCGCGAATATTATTCACTTCGCATTCGAGCCCACCCTTGTTGTGAGCCGTGACGCGGGCTTCGACCATCACGCCTTCGGTAATGTCGCCCCAGTTGGCCGCGACAATCGCCGCATGCGGCAACGACAATTGGTACAGGCCTTCTTCGGCGTCAAAGCGATTCACGGCCACTTCGACCAGGCTGCCGACCGCCGGCGCGTCGGCAAACTGCCGCAGCGACAAGACTCCTTGGTTCCGGCCGCCCAGCTCGACAAACACGTCGTCGTTGTGGATCGACACGATCTTGGCC
>CAMFLN010000359.1 GCA_945957305.1 uncultured Planctomycetaceae bacterium
GTTGTTGCTCCACCTGACGCTCGAACAATTTGTGCGCGGCGATCTCGTGGGGAAATTTCCGGCGTGGCCCGGTCGCCGCGGCCAGCAGACGTTTGCGCTCGGTCGAATTCACCAGCGGCAGACGCGAGATCGGTTGGTCCGGCGACGAAATGGCCGCCCCCAACAGGGTCTCGAAGGCCGCGAAAAAATGCTCGATGGTTGTGCGGTCGAACAGATCGGAATTGTATTCCAGGTTGCCGACTAGCCGGCCTTGCTCTGGCCACAACGACAGAGTGATGTCGAGCCGGGAAGTGCCGTTATGGATCTCGCCGACGGACAGCCGAGGGTCGGCCAGATCGAGCGGCATGTTCTGCAGCACGAGCGCCGTCTGGTACAGCGGAGCATGGCTGAGCGCCCGGCGTGGCGCGAACTCCTCCACCAGGCGTTCGAAGGGCACGTCCTGATGCGCGAAAGCTTCGAGCGTGTCCTGTCGTGTTCGTGCAAGCAACTCTCGAAACGTGGGATCGCCCGCCAGGTCGCCGCGCAGCGGAATCGTGTTGACGAAGAATCCGATCAAACCTTCGATTTCTGGCCGCGTGCGCTGGGCGACGGCCGTGCCCACGCAAATGTCCGTCTGCGCGGTGTAGCGCGATAGCAGCGTTTGATACGCCGCAAGCAAGGTCATGAAGAGCGTCCCGCGCTCGGCGCGGCTGAACTGTTCTAAGAGCTGCACCAAGGCCGGTGGCAACGACACGGGGAGTACCGCGCCGCGGAAGCTTTGCAGAGCGGGACGGGGCCGGTCCGTCGGCATCGCCAGCACTGCCAGACCGTCTCCCAGTTTGCTTTGCCAGTAGTCGAGGTGCGGTCGCAGCGCTGTGTCCGCCAGCGCGGTTCGCTGCCAGACGGCAAAATCGGCATATTGAATATCGAGATCCGCGAGCGGCGACGGTCGGCCTGCCGCGAATGCCTCGTAGAGTAAGGACATTTCGCGCAACAAGACCCCCATCGACCAGCCGTCGGAGATGATGTGGTGCATCGCCAGCACAAGCACGCTTTCGCCCGCTGGCAGCCGCAAATGCGTCACGTGCCACAACGGGCCGGTCGACAAATCGAAGCGGCGCCGCGCCGCGCTCGCCGAGATTCGCCGCAACTCAGCTTCAACGGCAATAGTTGTTAATCCACTTAGATCGAGACATTCCAGCGGTACGCTTGGCAGCTCCTGAATTCGCTGCCGAGGCGCGCCATCCTGCTCGATGAAGGTCGTGCGGAGCGATTCGTGGCGGCGGGCAATCTCAACCAAGCAGCGTTCGAGCACGCTGGTTTGCAATTCCGTGCGAAATCGAGCCGCGACGCACAGATTATTGACAGGCTCCGACGGCAACCATTGATCGACGAACCACAACCGCTGCTGACCAAAAGACAAGGGCGAATCGTGACGGTCTCGCAATGGCACGATTTTCGGCTGGCTGTCGCGCGGTTGCTCCCGGCTCAGGCGTTCGACGACAGGCGCCAATTCGGCCACGGTCGGCGCGGCGAACAGCTCAGCCAGAGGCAGGCGAACACCCAGCACGGCCGCCACACGTGAAACCAATTGCGTGGCGAGCAGCGAATGTCCGCCGAAATCAAAGAAGTTGTCGTGAATGCTGACTTCCTCGACACGCAACACCTCGCGCCACAGTTCCGCAAGTGTGCGTTCCAAGTCATTGCGTGGGGGGATGACGCGACGCGTTTCGGCGCGGCCCACTTCCGTGCCCTGAGCCGCGTGCCATTCGGCAACGACCGTCAGGCGATCGGCCAGGAAATCGTCGCGGCAGGCGCGTCGGCGGATTTTTCCACTGGTCGTCTTGCCGATCGTCCCCGACTTGATCAATACGACGGCGAGAGCCGCGAGATCATGCTCGGCCAGGATCGCGCCGCGAATCGTACGCACCAGCAAATCGAGATCGAGCCGCGCTGGTCGGGTGACTTCCTGCACTACGACCAGCCGTTCCTGCCCCTCGTGATCAACCGAAAACGCGGCGCCGCAATCGACTTTAAGCGCCGAATGACAAGCGGTAACGGTCCGCTCGATGTCGTGCGGGTAGTGGTTGCGGCCCGAGATGATGATCAGATCTTTGAGCCGCCCGGTGACGTACAACTCTCCCTCGTGCAGGAAGCCCAGATCACCGGTTCGCAGGAAGGGCCCCGCGCCACTGTCCGACAATTGCGCGTGGAACGTGGCAGCGGTTTCCTCCGCGCGATTCCAGTATCCCTGAGTGACGCCCGGGCCGCGCACCCAGATTTCGCCAACTTGATCAGGTGCGCAGACCCTGCAACTCACTGGATCGACAATCGTGACTTCCGTCTCGGGAAGCGCCTGACCACATCCGACGAGCGTGCGAGCGTGGCTCGTCTCGGGCGTGGCCGAAACGACACGATTCACTTCGAGACTACTCGCGCAGAAGTTACCAACCTGGTAAGGCGTATGATGGTCTCCGCCCGTCACTCCCAGCGTGGCCTCGGCAAGACCGTAGCATGGCACAAACGCTTCGGGTCGGAATCCGCACGGGGCGAACATTTCGGTGAAACGATCGAGGCTGTCACGCCGCACCGGTTCCGCGCCATTGAGCACAACCGCCAGCGTGCTTAGATCGAGGGCCGCGAGTTCGGCGGCTTGCACAGTACGGCTGCAGAGGTCGAATGCAAAGTTGGGCGCGCCGGTAATTGTGCCGCGATATCGGGCGATTGCTTCCAACCAGCGGACCGGCCGTTGCATGAACGCCAAGGGGGACATCGAAATCGTCCGACGTCCGCTGTACATCGGTAGCAAGACGGCGCCGACCAGGCCAAAGTCGTGATAGGCAGGCAACCAGGTGACGCCCACCACCCCCTGGCTTTGACCGCGGTCAATCTTCGCGACGTTGTAAAGCATATTCCCGTGGCTAACCATCACGCCACGCGGATTGCCGGTCGAGCCCGAGGTGTATTGCAAGAACGCGATCGAGGAACGACGCACGTCGGGCTCGATCCACTTCTCTTCGCCGTGCGCGGGCAGCGCGTCAGTGGCGAGGACATGTTGAATCGTCGGTCCGATCTCGACCAGCCCTTCGACCCAAGCCAGGCTGCTCGTCGTGCCCATCACGACCGTGGCCTCAGCGTCACGGCACACGGCCTGCAATCGAGGCAGCGTGCGATCCATGCGCAAAGGATCGGGGGGATACAGCGGCACGGCAGTAACGCCGGCATAGATGCAGCCAAAGAAAGCGGTGAGATATTCGAGCCCGGGTGGGTACAAGAGCAATGCCCTACCCCCCGTAGCGCCGAGCGCCGTCAGGCGCACGGCGATGCGACGCGCCTGCGCGTCCAATTCGCCGTAGGTCAGATTGCACTCGTCCAGCTCGCCGTCGCGAAGAAACGTGAACGCGATCTGATCGGATTGAAAATGGGCCCGATGGCGGCACATCGCCAAGAACGTTTCGACTTCGGGAATCGGCAACTCTCTCGACGAACCTGCCATATCGAAAACCTAACCGACTACGTTGGCGAGTGTGACGGGTTGTCACGGTGATGCGATTGCGCACCCAGTCCGTGGTGCGAGGCGTTGCGAGGTCCTGCTGATGTCATGCGTTGCAATTTCGAAGTTGAAGTCAGCGAACTTGCAGGTTTGAGGGGACCGAAGGGAAGCGTACTTTACTGCCCATTTCCCGTGGTCCGGCCCAGGTCCTCTTGGCCGAACACTCCCGGAAAGCCTGTGGTGACAAGTAGTTAGAGGCTACATTGCCCGCTGGCGGACCTCAAGCCAATTGATGCTTGGTCTTGACCGGCGTGGGTCGAAATCTCACCCCGTGCCCTGGTCCGCAGGCAAAAGCGACCGTCCAAACCCGCGATTTCCGGTTAAAAGCCCCGGATGCAACCCATTGCGGATCAACAGAATCGGGACAACCCGACCGAGCCTTAAAGCCGGACCGATCGGCGAAAGAATCCCCTGTCGGGCGGCGAATCCTGCGGATTTAGCACGTGCTACTCTTGGGCATTCGGGTCGTTCCCAGCACGTTGAATGAGCATGGGCCAAAGCGGCAAGCTGCCAGCGTTTGGAATGCCGCAGTGCCGGGCGCCCAAGCACCCTCGGTCTCACCTGTCGCGTGCTCAACCCGGTGGGCAGGCAAGGGGCATTTCGGAGAACGGTCGATGTTGGTTCACAGCGTCTTCTTGTCGCTCAAGGATCCGCAACCAGCCAACATCGAACATTTGCTGGCCGAGTGCCGCAAATACCTGGCCGATCATCACGGGATGACGTACTTCTGGTGTGGGACCCTGGCGGATCTCGACCGGCCCGTGAACGACCGGCTCTTCGACGTTGGGCTGCATATGATTTTCGCGGATCGGGCAGCGCACGACCGATACATGGTCGACGAGCGGCATTGCCAGTTTCGACGTCTGCACGAAGCAAGCTGGCGCCAGTTTCGTGTCTTCGATACCGACGTCGGCGCGTGAAAAACGCGCGAGCAGATCACTTCTTGCGACGATGCTCGACGTCCCAGGTGTGAATTTTTTCCGCCAGTTGCACGGTTTCGACCTCGTCGTGCAGTTTGCCGTAGTACCACAGCGCCTCGGCCACTTCGCGGTAATTCACCTGTTTGATTCCGCCCGAGCCGGCCAGTTCCTTGCCGGTGCCGGTACGCGTGTTGCCGGCGATCTCGATTTCACCGGTCGGCTTGATGCGCGTTTTTTGCCAGCGCATGGCTTTTTCGATCGCGGCCTCGAGCTCGGCGTTCGGCATGTACAGCATAAGGTGCTGCCCCATCAAGATCACGACGGCGTTGTAGCTGGAATCGCGCCCGCCCCGTTCCAGGAAGACTCCCTCTTCATCGCGTCTTTCCAACGCGAGCTTGATAAGAC
>CAMFLN010000360.1 GCA_945957305.1 uncultured Planctomycetaceae bacterium
AAATAAACCCCCATCGGCGACAGCAGCGCAGCCGTGGCGTCGTCGCACCGCAGCGAAAATTTGATCTCAGTCTTCGGTGGCAGGTTTTGCCGACTGCGAATCTCGCGCAAGCCGGCCAGCACTTCCTGGAACCGGGCAAAGCGCGCTTCGCTCTCGGCGTCCTGCCGCTTGCGGTCCACCGTCGGCCAGGCGGCAATCATCACGCTGGCCGTGGCCCGAGATGTCGTGTCCAGCCCTCGCTCGGGCGCGGCGGTGTTCAACAACTGCCAGATTTCTTCGGTGATAAACGGAATCACGGGGTGCAAGAGCCGCAGCAGGTTGTCGAGCGTATGCGCGAGCACGCGCTGCGCTGTCGCACGGCTGGCCGGATCCTGCAACCGTCCTTTAACCATTTCCAGGTAGAAACTGCAGAACTCGTCCCAAGCGAACTCGTACAACAGGCGTGTCGCGTCGGCAAAGTGATACGCGTCGATGGCTGCCGTCACTCCCTCGGTGACGGTCGCCAAGCGGCTGAGAATCCAACGATCCTCAGTCACCAGCGCCTCGTTATCGATCGCGCCTGGCGTATATCCTTCGAGGTTCATCATCACGAACCGCGCGGCATTCCAAAGCTTGTTGCAGAAATTGCGCGCGAGCTCAAATCGCTCGCTGACGACAGCCCCGCGGGGCAGGGCCACGTCGGCCGCTTTTTCGGCCCATTGCGTGGAGAATTCCTGGCCACATTGCTTACACGGCACTCGTGGCAGCACGCGGTTCTTCTTCGTCTGCTCGACCAGCGCGCCGCAATGAGGGCATTCGAATTCCACCGGCATCCGCACGTCTTGCGTCTCGGTCGTGAGGTACGCCAGTCCGAAACGCAGCGCATCCGCGCCGAACTTTTCCATGATGTCGATCGGGTCGACGCCGTTCCCCTTCGACTTGCTCATCGTCTCGCCGTAGCCGTCGAGAATCTTGGGATGGATAAAGACCTCGCGGAACGGCACATCCCCCACGTTATGCAAGCCGGTCAGCACCATTCGCGCGACCCACAGCGTGATAATGTCACGGCTCGTCACCAGCGTGCTGGTGGGATAGTAATAGGCCAGCTCCGGAGTCTTCTCGGGCCAGCCAAGCGTGGAATGCGGCCACAGCGCCGAACTGAACCACGTATCGAGGACGTCGGGATCGCGCACCAGCTTGCAACCTGGGACCGCATCCTCGGCCAGATCTGCTTCCTGAGCGCAAATCAACCAGCGGTCATGCTCGGGGTCGCGCTGCCACACCACGTCGGTGCGACCGGCAAAAGCACGCTGCAGGTCCGCTTCGTTGACGCCAGCCGCATACCAGATCGGAATCTGGTGTCCCCACCATAATTGCCGGCTGATCGGCCAATCACGCTTCTCGCCGAGCCAGTCGAGATAACCCAGGGCATACCGCGCCGGAAAGATTTTCACGCGCTCGTCGGTGACGGCGTCCATCGCCGATTGGGCCAGGTCCTGCATGCGCACAAACCATTGATCGGCCAGCAGCGGCTCGATCGGCGTCTTCGAGCGATCGGAATGGGCCAGCTCAATTTCGCGATCCTCGACCTCGGCCAAGAGACCGGCTGCTTCCATGTCCGCTACCACGCGCTCGCGCGCCTTGGCAATCGTCAACTTGGAGTAGGGCCCTGCCAGGTCATTCAAAGTTCCGTCGATATTCAAGATGTTGATCATCGGCAGCGACTGCCGCTTGCCCACCTCGTAGTCGTTGGGATCGTGCGCCGGCGTGATCTTTACGCAGCCGCTCCCCATGTCAGGCTTAGCCCAGGGGTCGGCCACCAGCGGAATTTCGCGATTCAAGAGCGGCAGCATCAGTTTCCGGCCGGCCAAAGCCATGTCGCGCAGTTTGAGCAATTGCGGTAACATTGCCGCCCGTCGCTCGGTCAAGGCGTCGAGTTGCGCTTGCACCTCGGGACGCTGCTTTTCGCTGGCTTCAGCCAGCTTGGCGCGCAGATCTGCTGCGGCCGCGTCGAGCGCCGCGGCCGGATCCGGATGCACGGCCACGGCCGTATCGCCTAGCATCGTCTCGGGGCGCGTGGTCGCGATCGTCACATGCGTGGGCTCGCCGGCCCCCGGCTTGACTACCGGGTATTTCAGATGCCAGAAATGGCCCGCCACGGTTTCATGGAAAACTTCGTCGTCGCTGACCGCCGTCTGCAAGAACGTGTCCCAATTCACCAGCCGGCGGCCACGATAGATCAGCCCCGACTTGAAGAATCCAAAGAACGTATGCCGCACAGCCCGGGCGCACTGTTCGTCGAGCGTAAAGCGGGTGCGCCGCCAGTCGCAACTGCATCCGAGCCGCTTCAGTTGCCCCAGGATGCGACGCTCGTACTCGTTCTTCCAGTCCCAGATTCGCGCGACGAGCTTTTCACGTCCCAGGTCATGCCGCGAGAGCTTTTCTTCCTGTAGCAGGCGCCGCTCGACCACGGCCTGCGTGGCAATGCCGGCATGGTCCGTTCCTGGCATGTAGAGGGCGTTGTAGCCTTGCATCCGCTTCGAGCGGATGAGAATGTCCTGAATCGTGTTGTTCAGGGCATGCCCCAGATGCAGCGCACCGGTCACATTCGGCGGTGGAATCACGATCGCGAAAGGCTTCTTCTGCGGATCGGGATTGCTCTGGAAGTATTTTTGCTCCTCCCAGAAGCGATACCAGCGCTGTTCAGGTCCGGCGTGATGATACTGCTTGGGAAGCTCTTGCTGGCTGGTCGTTGATGACATTGCTTTTCTCGTCCTTGTCGGCCAGGCATGTCTCGCCCGGCACTAAAGCAGGTAATTCCAATGGCAAACTCAAAATCGCCGCGACTGCCTGTCGCCGGGTGGCACGGACAACTCGTTGTCCGTGCGCCGCAGGCGCTTAACTTTTCGCATCTTCAATCGAAAGCCGGTGAACGCAAGTGGGCGTGAACGCTGCGACCCTCACACTGCCCTTTTTTCGTGCTGTCGTGTTCTCGTGATTCAACTCTTCTTTAACCACGAACCGCGACAGCCGACTTGGGGGTCACTCCACCCGACTGTCGCGCTTCGTCCTTGCACAGTTTGTATTCCAGGCTGTCGACCAGGGCGATCCAGCTGGCTTCGATCACGTTTTCGCTGACCCCGACTGTCCCCCAGACGTCGTTCTCGTCGCGGCTTTCGATCACCACGCGAACGCCGGCCGCGGTGCCCGCTTCCGAGTTGATGACGCGCACTTTGTAATCGACCAGATGCATTTTGGCGAGACTAGGATACGCCGTGGCCAGCGCTTTTCGCAGTGCGGCGTCGAGGGCGTTCACCGGACCGTCCCCTTCGGCGACTTCATGCCGCACGGTATCGCCGATGCGGATTTTCACCGTGGCCTCGGTCGTTACGGCATTCGCTCCATCGGCTTCGACCGTGACGTGGAAATTCAACCGCTCGAAGTGCGGCTGAAACGTGCCGGCGCAGCGCCGCACAAGCAGGTCGAACGACGCTTCAGCCGCTTCGAACTGGTAGCCTTCGTTTTCCAATTTCACGACTTGCGCCAGGATCTTCTCGGCCACGCTCCGATCGTGTTGCAGGTTGTGCTTTGTCGTCAGGGCCTGAATGTTCGAACGGCCTGATAACTCGCTCACCAAAATGCGCCGTTCATTGCCCACCCGCTCGGGCGTGATGTGCTCATAGCTGCTCGATACACGATTGACCGCATGGGCGTGCATCCCTCCCTTGTGGGCAAAAGCGCTAGCGCCGACGAAGGCCTGCCCCGTGCGGAAATTCATGTTCGCCAGTTCATATGCATACCGCGACAGCTCAGTCAGCCGCTGCAGGCTTTCCGGTCGCAGCACTTCGTAACCGGTCTTCTTGATCGCCAGATTCGCGATCACCGAGATCAGGTCGACGTTGCCGCAACGCTCGCCCACGCCGTTGATCGTTCCTTGCACTTGGCTAGCGCCAGCGTCGACGGCCGCCAGGGTATTCGCCACGGCCAGTTCACAGTCGTTGTGGCAGTGAATGCCGACCGGAACCTTGACGGCCTGGATCGCGGCCCGCGTCAGTTCGGCAATCTTCTCGGGCAGGTTGCCGCCGTTGGTATCGCAGAGCACGATCGTGCGTGCTCCGGCCTCGGCCGCGGCCTGGATCGTGCGCCGCGCGTACTCGGGATTGGCTTGCCAACCGTCGAAGAAATGTTCGGCGTCGTAGATCACCTCCCGCCCCATGCGGCGCAGATAGGCGATGCTGTCGGCGATCATTTCGATGTTTTCGTCCAGCGTGGCCGATAGCACCTCGGTGACGTGGAAATCCCAGGTCTTGCCGACCATCGTGATGATCCTTGCCCCCGAGTCGACAAGCGCCTTCATGCCCACGTCCTGATCGGCGCCGATCCCCTTGCGCCGCGTCATGCCGAAGGCGCAGACTTGCGCATGCGTCAAGTTCAGCCCGCCAACGCGCTGGAAGTATTGAAAGTCCTTATCATTCGACAGGGGATACCCCCCTTCGATGTAATCGAAGCCGAGGCTATCGAGCCGCTCGCTGAGCAGTAGCTTGTCTTGCAGCGAGAAGTTGACCCCTTCCCCCTGGCTGCCGTCGCGAAGCGTCGTGTCGTAGATTTCGATGCGGCGCATGTGCTCTCCGGAAAAACAAAAAAACCCTGTCGGCCTCGATAGGCCTCAGGGCTTGCGATTGATCGGATTCGACCCGCTCGACGCCCTAGGCCTGCGCCCCCTTAATAATCGCGACAATAATCTCCCCGACCGCTCTAGCGGCACCGCTCGCAGGGTCGATTTTGGGGGTCATCGTCGCCATCGGGTTTGCCACGTGTCAGGTGTCGCGTTCGAACTTAAACGTCGAACAGTACAAAGGATATGCCGTGATTAGGGG
>CAMFLN010000361.1 GCA_945957305.1 uncultured Planctomycetaceae bacterium
CGTCGCCGCGGCAAACTTGTCGAACCGTTACATCACCGATCGATTTCTGCCGGACAAGGCGATCGACCTGATGGACGAGGCAACCAGCCGCCTGGCGATGGAATTGGAAAGCGTTCCCAGCGAAATCGACGAAGTGCAGCGGCGCTTGATGCAGTTGGAGTTAGCCCAGCGGCAGCTCTCGGAAGAGACCGAGGAACACGCGCAAGACCGCCTGGCCGAGATTGAAGACGAAATGAAGGAGCTACGGCTCAAGCTGCGCAACCTCCGCGAGCAATGGGAGGCCGAAAAGCATGGCGTCGGCGACGTTCAGGCCATTCGCAAGGAGTTGGACAAGGCCGACCTGGAGTTCAGCCACCTCAGCACCACTATCAAGGAGCGCCAGTCGCAGGGCCTGCCGATCGAGGAGCGCGATTACCAGCGGTTATACGAACTGGACAACCAGCGCAAGAAACTCTCGGCCAAGTTGGAAAACGCCGGCACGCCGCCGCCGACCAGCGGCCGCCGCCTGCTGCGCCAAGAAGTCGGCCCCGATGAAATCGCCGAAGTCGTCAGTGCTTGGACGGGTATTCCGGTCAGCCGCATGATGGAAACCGAGAAGGCCAAGCTACTCGTGCTCGAAGAGCGCTTGCACCAGCGCGTGGTCGGCCAGGGCGAAGCTGTGCAGGCCGTGTCGAATGCCGTCCGCCGCAGCCGGTCGGGCTTGCAGGATCCGAATCGACCAATCGGCTCGTTCATCTTCCTAGGGCCCACGGGCGTCGGCAAAACCGAGCTGTGCAAGGCACTGGCGCAAATCCTGTTCGACGACGAAAACGCCATGGTGCGGCTCGACATGAGCGAGTTCATGGAGCGCCACACGGTTAGCCGATTGATCGGCGCGCCGCCGGGCTATGTCGGTTACGAAGAAGGGGGCCGGCTGACCGAGGCCGTCCGCCGTCGGCCGTACTCAGTAGTCCTACTCGATGAAATCGAGAAAGCGCACCGCGACGTCTTCAACGTCTTGCTGCAGGTCTTGGACGACGGCCGCTTGAGCGACAACCAAGGTCATACGGTCGACTTTACGAACACGATCATCGTGATGACCTCGAATATTGGCAGCCAGGATATTCAAGAGCTGACTCGTCGCGGAGCGAAGCAGGAAGAGATTCGCGAAGCGGTGCAAGCGCAGCTCGAAGGGAAATTCCTGCCCGAGTTCTTGAACCGCATTGACGAAGTGATCACGTTCCATCCGCTCGATGCCAAGGACCTGCGCAAGATCGTCGACCTGCAAGTCGCCCGGTTGCGCAAGCAGATTGAGAACGCGGGCATGTTCCTGGAAGTCACCGAAGCTGCGCTCGACGCGGTGGCCCTGATCGGTTACGACCCGATCTACGGGGCACGTCCCTTGAAGCGCGTCATCCAGCAAAAGTTGCAGAATCCGCTCGCCACAGCGCTCTTGCGTGGAACATTCGCCGAAGGGAGCACCGTGCGGATCGACTACCAGGACGGCGACTTCACATTCGAACGGGGTGCAAAGCCCGAAGCCGCGACCGTCTCGTAAGTCAATGAGCGTCAAGTTTAAGGATGGCCCAGTCGCGCTTGCGGCGCGTTCTGGGCCATCCCATTCTTTTTTTCCCGCTCAACCGGGCGGGGCTTTCCACGGCTTACCCTCGGGCAGGCCGTAGAAGCGCACCGCATTGTCATGGAACAATTTCTTGCGCTCGGTGTCCGACCGGCCGGACGTAATCGCATCGAGCGCCTCGACCCAGCGGCGGAATGTTGAGCGGAGTGTGCAGACAGGCCAATCGCCGCCGAACATGACGCGGTCGGGGCCAAACGTATCGAGAGTGAAATCAATGTTTGGCGCCAATTGTTCCACGGTCCACTCGGACGCGGCCGAGGCGACAATGCCCGACACTTTGCACACCACATGATCGTGGTCCGCCAGGTGCCGCATCCCGTCCATCCACGTGTGTCGTTTTTCGGCTGCGGTTTCCTGCACGCTCATATTGCCGCAATGATCCACGATGAACCGCGTGTGAGGGCATTGAGCGACCAGCTTGTCGGCGTCCAGCAACTCGTCCGAGCGCATGCACAGATCGAAGTTCAGCCCTTGTTCCCCTAAGAGTTGCACGCCGCGGATAAATGCCTTGTCGAGACAAAAGCCGCGCGGCGTGGCAGGCGTGTGCAACACCTGGCGCACCCCTTTGATCCGCGGCTCACCTTTGAACTTGAGCAGGTATTCACGAAACCCTGCCTGTGCGGGCCGGCCCGAGATCACGGCCGCGGTCAGCGGATTATCGTTCTGTCCGCACAGTTCGATCACATAGTGCGCCTCGGCCTCTTGTTGCGCGGGTTCAACGTCGACCTCCATGTAAATGCTCTGCGCAATGGGCAGGCCGACCGTGGCCTGCAGGTAGTCGCTCATCACAAAATTCCGCGCGAGCTTCGTTTCGCCCTTGGTCCACGGCAAGGAAAACCGCTGCAGGTCCCAAAGGTGGTGATGAGTATCCACGATGCGTGGCAAAGCGGGCTTTTGCACCGGAAATTCCCTTGTCATGCGGACAGTAATATCTTGCAAACGCCGCGGCGAGCCGCTCCGCGGCCCTGCGGCCGGAACCTTAGTTTACTCGCCGAAGTTGCGGTCCGCTCTTTAAGCCCCCGTGCCGGCGAGGTACACTGAGGTCGCCTTGTTTTCCTGCCCGCCGGGGGTGCTTCATGCAGCGCCGCCATCGATCCCGCCCGAGCGCTAACCGCTTAACTCGCTTATTCAGTTGGCTGCCGATCATTGCTCTCGGCATGCTCGGGGGAAGGCCTGCCCCCGCGACGGAAATCCCAGAGTTCTCTGCCGAGCAGATCAAGTTCTTCGAGACCGACATCCGGCCGCTGCTCACCGCGCGCTGCGTGAAGTGCCACGGCCCCGAGAAGCAGCAAGGGGGCTTGCGCCTCGATTCACGCACTGCGCTTCTGGCCGGCGGAGACATGGGGGCCGCTGCCGCTCCAGGCGACCCCATGGAAAGTCTGCTGCTGGAAGTCGTCGGTTACCAGGGCGATATCAAAATGCCGCCGACGGGCAAATTGCCGGACACTGAGATCGCTCTGCTGCGGCGCTGGGTGGCTGCAGGGCTTCCTTGGCCGGCAGAACAAGTGACGCCCGATAACGCTGCGCAGGCGCCCGCCGAGCGGCCCGTGCCCTGGTCTTTTCAACCGCTGTCCGATCCTGCGATCCCGGAAATGGCAGGCGCGGACTGGTGCCGCGGTCCGCTCGATCGCTTCGTGCTCGCGCGACTTACCGCCGCCGGACTGCAGCCGGCGCCCCCCGCGGACAAACGCACCTTGTTGCGCCGCGCCAAGTTCGACCTGCTCGGCTTGCCTCCCACGATCGAAGAGATCGACGCATTTCTTGCCGATGAATCGCCCGAGGCGTTTGCCCGGCTCATCGACCGCTACCTGGCCATGCCGGAATACGGTCAGCGTTGGGGGCGTCATTGGTTGGACGTCGCGCGCTATGCCGACTCGAACGGCCAGGATGAGAACCTGGCCTATGTCAACGCGTATCGATACCGCGATTACGTTGTCGACGCGTTCAACGCCGACAAGCCGTACGACATGTTCGTTCGCGAGCAACTCGCCGGCGACCTGCTGCCGGCCGCCAATGACCCGCAGCGATTTGCGCAGCTAGTGGCTACCGGCTTCCTGACGCTCGGACCAAAAATGCTGGCCGAGGATGACCCGGTCAAGATGGAAATGGACATCGTCGACGAGCAACTCGACGCGACGGGCGTGGCCTTTTTGGGCATGACGCTTGGCTGTGCACGATGTCACGATCATAAGTTTGATCCGATTTCCACGGCCGATTACTACGCACTGGCCGGGATCTTCAAAAGCACGCAGACGATGGACAATTTCAAGGTGGTCGCCAAGTGGCACGAACGCCCCTTGGCCACCGCCGAGCAAGTCGCCGCGGTCGAGGCACATCAAGCGCGTCTCGCTGCCCAGAAAAAAGTACTGGCGACGATTGTCGAGCAGGCGAACCAAGCGCTCGTCTCGGCGGCTCGCGCGCGCCTGGTCGATTACCTGCTGGCCGCCACCGAATTGATCGAGAGTCCTGCGCTGCGGTCGGTGGTCGGCGATGGCGACCAGCGCCTGCCAGCGAATTTGCCGCCGGGAACCATCCTTCGCGAAGCAGAGTCGTTCGATCGTGGCAATGTCCTGATCGATTCGACCAACTATGGCGCCGAGATCGGCGTCATTCTCAACCGGGCCGAACTGCCAAACTTCGCCGAGTACGACGTCGAGGTTCCCGCCGCTGGCAGTTATCAAATCGAACTGCGCTACGCCGCGGCCGAGGAACGCAGCGCCACACTGCTGATCGAGGGGCAGGTGCGTAAAGCTTCGGTGGCTAGCGCCGTCACCGGCTCTTGGCATCCCGAAACGCAACGATGGTTTCCGGAAGGAATATTCAAGTTGCCAGCGGGACGCATCGTTCTGCGATTGGAACGCAGAGGTGGGCCATTTCCGCATTTCGATTGCCTGGCCATCGTGCCGCGGCCCGATGCGCCCGAGACCGGCAAAGCAGCGAACGTCGAAGAATTGGCACACGAGCGCGGTATAGTGCCGGGCTTTTTGCAGCAGTGGAGGTCATACCTCACTGCGGAACGAGGCAATCCGCAGTCGATCTGGCAGCCGTGGTTCGCGCGGCGCAAGAACACAGACAGCGAGCCCGCTCGCTTCGAGGGGTTGGCCGCCGTCGTGGCTTCGCAGATCGCTGCACACGCACCAAGAGACGACGCGGAGCTAGCGGCGTGTTACCGCGACCTGATCGAACGCGCCGAAAAGACGCGCGAAACACTACCCGCCGGCGAACAG
>CAMFLN010000362.1 GCA_945957305.1 uncultured Planctomycetaceae bacterium
CAGTCGCGGCATGAGCTGCGCCGTCAGCGGCAGGTGCTCGCATACCTGGATGCCCGGCACGGCCGTATCGATCGCGCGGTACGGGCCGCGGATCTCTCGCGGGGCATCTGGCTTCGGATCCCACATATCAATATGACTGGGCCCGCCTGAGAGCCAAAAGAGCAAGACCGATTTCTTCGGGGGGCTGCTGACCTTGGCTTGCGACTGATGTCGCAGCAAGTCGACCAGCGACAAGCCGGCCAGGCCGGCCGTGCCGGTTTGTAGAAACCAGCGGCGTGACCCACAGCGAATCGTGTCCGCCTGCGGCGGCCACAGTCGCGCCTGTGCGCTGCTCGATGCATGTTCTCGGTCGTGAGCCACGGACTCCGACGTCCCGGCCGTCGCCGTTTCGCGTAGCGGCTTGTGCAGCATTGATCTCTCCCTCACAGGGACGCGGGGCAGGTGGCAGATGCAGAAGGCGGGCGTCCCGAATTGTACCCATAAGCGCACGAGAATGCATCATTTGTTCATGACGCAAGCTTGGCATCGCCGAGAGGGGACGATAAAAAGCCATTCCGCCGCTTGCAGTCGAACTGAGGAAGATCATGCCCCGCTTTGTAACTCACCTGGAAAGTGCCTTGGATGGCACGAGGTTGTCTGCCGACGAGCCGCAGACTTTGCATAAAGATCGCCCGTTGTGGGTGCGCTACGACCTGGACGCGGTGCGGCAAGCGGTAACCCGCGACGATTTAGCCGAGCGACCGCCGATGATGTGGCGTTACCGCGAGTTGCTCCCGCCGCGCGATGAACGCTCGATCGTATCGCTCGGTGAGCAGATGACCCCCATCCTGCGCTGCCGGCGCTTGGCGCACCGGTTTGGTCTTGAGAATCTATTCATCAAGGACGAGTCGCGCTTGCCAACCGGCAGTTTCAAAAGCCGGGGCCTGGCCATGGCGATCACCATGGCCGGAGAATTCGGCATTCGTCGCGTCGCCATTCCCACCGCTGGCAATGCCGGAGGAGCGATGGCCGCTTACGCCGCGCGGGCCGGCCTCGAAGCCTTTGTCTTCATGCCGGCCGATACTCCGATTATCAACCGCTACGAATGCCGGCTCGCGGGTGCGCGGACGTTTCTGGTCAACGGGTTGATTACCGATTGCGGCCGAATTGTGCGCGAGGGGAAGGAGCCACTCGGCTGGTTCGACATGTCAACGTTGAAAGAGCCGTACCGCATCGAGGGCAAGAAAACGATGGGGCTCGAACTGGCCGAGCAATTCGGCTGGAAGTTGCCTGACGTTATTGTCTATCCGACCGGTGGCGGCACCGGTTTGATAGGCATGTGGAAGGCCTTCGAAGAACTGGCCGAGTTAGGTTGGCTCGAGGACACGCGCCGCCCGCGCATGGTGGCCGTGCAATCCGAGGGTTGTGCCCCGATCGTCCGCGCCTTCGAGGCGGGTGAACGCTTCGCGCAACCTTTTGCCGATGCCCAAACGATCGCCAGCGGCATTCGCGTTCCTGCGGCCGTGGGAGATTTCATGATTCTGGACGCGGTCCGCGCGAGCCACGGCCGCGCCGTCGCCGTGGAAGAGGCGCGCTTGCGCTACTGGATGGCGCTGGGAACCGCGAGCGAAGGCATCGCGATCTGTCCCGAAACGGCCGCCTGCCTGGGTGCGGTCGAAAAACTGGCGGCCGAAGGATGGATCGGGCGCGAAGAGCGCGTCGTCGTCTTCAACACCGGCGCCGCTCAGAAATACCCCGAGGCCATGGCGATCGATTTGCCGCAAATCGACAAAAACGCTCCGCTGGATTGGGAGCTGATCGCGCGGGGATGATCGTGGCCAAGAGGCCCACGGCGGGTGCGCTTAAAACGAAGGAGGCCCTTGGCTGTCGCGCCGGCGAGGATCATCGGGACGCACTGCGACCGCTACAGCCATGGCCACGATGATCACGACCCCCAGTACAATCGCTCCGGCGATGAGCGTTCCCGACATGAATTCGTCCCTCAATGGGCCGAAACGGGCGATCGTGCCGTATCCACCAGCCGAGCACACCCGTGCGCACACCATTACCAGCCCTGCTAGCAGTAAGCTTATCCCGACTCCGCGGGCTCGGCCAGCGTTAAAATCAGATTCTTGATTGACGAAAAACGGCATCCTTGCCGGTTGCAACAAGTCGCCGAAATATCATGGAACGCATCAAAATCGGTCTGATCGGAACAGGACACTCGCACGCCGCGGGCAAGCTGCAAGTCTTGCGCAACTCGCCGGAGTTCGAAGTGATCGGTGTTGTGGAACCGAACGAGCGGCACGCCGCGGCGGCGAGGAACTCTCCTGCATTCGCGGGAATTCCCTTGCTGACCGAAGTGCAGCTGCTCGAAACGCCGGGGTTGAAGGCTGTCGTCGTCGAGACCGAAGTGCCGGATTTGCTGCCCGCCGCGCAACGTGTCATTGCCGCCGACAAACATCTCCATCTGGAAAAACCTGGTGGGGCATCTCTGCCGCAGTTTCGCGCTCTCTTGGACAATGCAGCACGCAAACACCTGGTGGTGCAACTGGGCTACATGTATCGCTACAACCCCGGCATGGTTCTCCTGCGCGAGGCGCTGTCGGCGGGCTACCTGGGGGACGTGTTCGAGATCCATGCCGTGATGAGCAAGGTGGTGAACTCGGCCGGGCGGCGCGAGTGCGCGGCATTTTCCGGCGGCATGATGTTTGAGTTGGGCTGCCACCTGATTGATCTTGTGATTGGGCTGCTGGGCCGGCCCACGCAAGTAACTCCTTACCGCCAACATGTCGCGCCGATTGATGATCAGCTGGCGGATAATACGCTGGCCGTTCTGGAATACCCTAAGGCCCTGGTCACGGTGAAAAGCAGCGGGCTCGAGGTCGACGGAGGCGCACGCCGGCACATCGCCGTTTGCGGCACCGCAGGGACGTGCCATGTACAACCGCTCGACGAGCCGACGGTCCGTCTGACGCTAGCGAAGAAATGCGGCAAGTATCGACAGGGAATGCAGGAAATCGTTTGCGGAGATTATCCGCGCTACGTGGGAGACATGGCCGATCTCGCCAAGATCCTGCGCAGTGAGAAAGAATCTGATTTCAGCTACGAGCACGAGCTGGCGGTGTTGGAAACCACGTTGAAAGCCGCGCGAATGCCGATCGATCGCTGAAGCGAAGCATAAGCGGTCCTCAGATCCTGTAACGCAGGGTGCGGCCTGGCAGAGGACCTTCGAAGCGATCAATCGGCGTTCCCGCTGCGACGATCGGCGTTCCGTTGACGATCACGTGCTCGATGCCGGTCGAGAGCCTTTGCGGCTCGGCGAAAGTGGCGTGATCGGTCACGGTAGCGGCATCGAAGATCGTCAGATCGGCGAACGCGCCCGAGGCAATTCGCCCACGATCCACCAGTCCGAAACGCGCCGCGGGAATCGACGTCATCTTGCGGACTGCTTCTTCGAGCGTGAACAGCCGTCGCTCGCGCACCCCAGGACCCAGGAGACGTGTCGCTGAGCCGTACTGGCGGGGATGCGTCACGGCTTGTGGAAAATAAATGCCGTCGCTGCCGAGCATGAACTTGGGATGGGTCAAAAAAGGTTCAACCAGGGAATCGTCTCCCAAATGCCACACACACGTCACGGCCAGATTCTCGTCAATTAATAGATCGCAGATCGCGTCGGCCACCGGTTTGTCACAGCGACGCGCGTAGTCTGCCAGCGACATGCCAATTAAGCCCTGGTTATCGACACTTCCCAGCCAGGCGATGCGGATGTTGTCCAAGCTCAGCGCGCCGTCGGCCAACTGCGCGGCAAAGTGACGCCGCACCGTAGGATCGGCCAACTTGCCCAGCACCGCCAAGGGCCCGTCCTCCCAGACTTCGTAGGGCAGTAGCGAGTTCAACATCGAGCTACCGGGGAGATAGGGGTAGATATCAAACGAAAAATCGACCTCGTGCACGGCCGTGCTATCGATGTATGCCAGGATCTCTTCGGCTTCGCGCTGGTTGGCACCCTTGAGGTGCGAGATGTGTACTGCGACTTTGGCGCGACGACCGATCTCGACTGCTTCGCGCACACCGGCCAGCGTGCCGCGCTTGTAGCGGACATGAGTGACGTAGACCCCATGCCTAGCGGCGCAGGCGCCGATCACTTCGACTAGTTCATCGGTTTCGGCAAAGAATTGAGCGACATAGTCCAAGCCCGTCGAGACCCCGGTGGCGCCTTCGTCCATTCCCCGCCGCACCTCGTAGCGCATGCGCCGCAATTGCGTGTCGTCAGGGCGGCGATGTTTCCAGCCGAGCGCGAGCACGCGCACGTTGGCGTAGGGAACCTGGGCCACGACATTCTGCACCGTGCGGCGATCGAGTAATTGCAAATAGTCGCCGATCGATTGCCATCCACGATAGTCTTGCTGCACCAGTCCATTGAGTGAGCGCAGGTAATACAACCATTGGGGCGCCAACTCTGGCGTCACCGGCGCATAAGAGATGCCGTCGGACATCAGCACTTCGGTGGTAAACCCTTGCAGGGTCTTTGAGGCGAAGTGCGGAATCTTCAGCAGCCAGCCATCGGAATGATTGTGAACGTCGACAAACCCCGGTGCGACAATCAACCCCGTGGCGTCGATCGTACGCGCGGCCGTGGCTCCGGTGAGGGTGCCGACCGCCGCGATGCGGTCTCCGCTGACAGCCACATCGGCCGGGGCACGCGGATTCCCCGTGCCGTCGATGACAGTGCCCTGCTGGATGAGAAGATCGAAGTGAGCCATGAGCAGCGCCTGCCTGGGGACCGGGAAAAACCGCGTTAACTTCAGTCGCACCAAAGCGTAACCGCCGACCGGACCAGCGAGCAAGCCCCAGCAA
>CAMFLN010000363.1 GCA_945957305.1 uncultured Planctomycetaceae bacterium
TCTTTTGCTTGCGCCTTGGCAGCCTCGAGCGCCTCGCGGATGCCTGAAGTTTTTGTGCCTGGCGTCTTGGGGCCGAAATCGCCACCGTCCTCTGGTCCGCGCGGACTGACGACGATTTGATTCCGCGCTGCGTGGGTCATGCCGACAGATTGTGCGTCAGCGAGCGCATGCAGCGCAACACAGATCAACAGACTCAACCACATGCGCGACATTGAAATGACTCCTCACCTTAGTTCATCGTTTACCAGCGGATCGACAGCCTGTATGAGACACCGGTCGTCACGAGTCAAGTTTTCGGCCGTGCCTGGGTTTTCGGCGATTGTCAGGTTAGATTGCTGAGTCGGGTGCTCAGCAGAGGATGAGATTAGACGGCTAAAACGCGCATCGCGCACCCGCGATAAAGATCACCAACCCGCCGGAACAAGTGGGCTGCCCATGACACATGAACCGCAACCACGTTCCTGGGTGGCCAACCTGGGCTTGCTGGCCGGACCTCTGCTGGCTGTCGCCGTCTGGTGTGCCTGGACTGATGCGAGTGGTGATGGCACGCGCCGCGAAATGGGGGCCGCCGCGGTCTGGATCATCGTCTGGTGGCTGACCGAAGCGCTGCCGCTGGCGGCCACGGCCCTGATGCCGCTCGTGCTGTTACCGGCGCTCGGCATTCTGCCCGCGGGCAAAGTCGCGCTGAACTACGGCGAGAGCCAGATCTTTCTGTTTCTGGGGGGCTTCCTGATTGCCCTGGGTGTCGAACGAGCAGGGCTGCATCGTCGTGTCGCTTTGGCAGTGGTGGCCGCCACGGGCGACAGCCCGCGGCGGATTGTCTTGGGCTTTGTATTGGCGACAGGGCTGATCTCGATGTGGATGTCGAACACCGCCACCGCGCTATTGATGATGCCGATGGCCGCCAGTGTGCTGTCCCGCGCCGATGAAACGGGCCGCGATCCCTTGCTCAAACGGCGGTTGGCAATTGCGCTGGTGCTGGGCGTTGGTTATGCGGCCAGCATGGGGGGAATTGCCACGCTGATCGGCACGCCGCCAAACCTTGCGTTTCGTCAGCTCTACACGGAACACTTTCCCAACGGCCCGGATATCTCTTTCGGCGGTTGGATGCTGTTGGCTACGCCTTTGTCCCTGGCACTCTTGGTGTTTTGTTGGCTCGCGCTGGTGTTCGTGCTGCATCCGATTCCCGGCGGCGATTTTTTCGGCGGGCGCGACGCGATCGCCGAGGCGCGCCGTGCCTTGGGCCCGATGTCGAGCGCAGAACGACGTATGGCTGCGATCTTCATCTCCACGGCTTTGGCCTGGGTCTTTCGTGAGCCCATCGCGGGCTGGGGCTGGGCGCCGGCCCTGGGACTGGGACGCGCCTCTGGACGCGGACCACTGGTCGATGACACGACAGTGGCCATCGCTATGGCGATGCTGTGCTTTGTGTTGCCGTCGAAGGGATGGAATGGCGCACCGCTGTTGGACTGGCACGACGCTCATCGCGTCCCCTGGGGAATCTTGATCTTGTTCGGCGGGGGGCTGGCATTGGCCGATGGACTGAGCACCGCCGGACTGGACCGCGTATGGGGCGGCTGGCTTGGCAGTTGGCTAGCCGGCAAATCTCAATTCACCGTTGTCGCCGCGGCCACGGCGGGACTCACCGCCTTTACCGAAGTCGCCAGCAATGTCTCGGCGGTGCAAATCACGATGCCCCTGTTGGCAGAATCTGCGCGGCAAGTCCCTTGTGATCCCCGGCTGTTGATGGTCCCCGCGACTTTGGCTGCCAGTTGCGGATTCATGCTCCCGGTGGGGACTCCGGTCAACGCCATCGCCTATGGAACCGGTCGCTTGCGGATGCGCGACATGGTGTTCGCCGGTGCGGTTATGGATGTGGCCAGCGTTGTACTGATCGTGTCGTTTGTGCTGCTGCTGGGCCAAGTCGCACTGGGAATTGACTTCGCGGGAATTCCCAGCTGGGCCGTGGAAAGCCCTTAATTCCGCGAGGAATCTCTCCACCCGCCGGGCAAGCCCTGCTTCCGGGCTATGCTTGCAATAGTCGGTTACCGACGCATAGGTGAGCATCGTTCTCCCTGCGCGGCTGCCCACTTCAATTCTTCGGGAGAGTCGACGGTGCGTGCGCTGTTGGTTGCCCTGGCCATTGTGTCGTGTCTGTCGCGCCTGGCCGCGGGAGCCGACGTATCGCGGCGCATGGTCGAGCTCAGCCTGGGAGGGCAGCGCATCGAAGGAACTCCGCTGCTGCAGTCGGCCGCGGGGGTCGAGCTATTAGGACGAGACGGTCGCTTATGGAGCATTGGGCCGCAATCTGCAGGTGCTTTGCGCCAGACAGGATCCTCCTTCCAAAGCTATCCGGCCTCGATCATGCAGGGACGATTGCAGGCGGAGCTCGGCAAGTCCTTTCAAATCGTGAACACGGGGCATTACCTGGTTGCTTTGCCTCAGGGCGCGCGCACGACGTGGGCCCAGCGCTTCGAGGAGCTCTATCGTTCGTTTGCCCTTTATTTTTCGGTACGCGGCTTTCGCTTGCAGGAACCCGAGTTTCCGCTGGTCGCGATCGTCTGGCCCGACCAACAAAGTTTTGCGCGGGCTTGCCAGGCCGATCGGGGCGCGAATCCCAGCGGTCTCTTGGGATATTATTCGCCGATTTCCAACCGCATCATGTTGTATGACGTTGGCGGTGGTCGTGCGGACAGCGATGACTCGCGCCAGAATGCGGCCACGATTATTCACGAAGCGACGCACCAGACCGCGTTCAATACCGGCATCCATCGCCGCTTCAGCGATTCGCCGCGCTGGTTGGTCGAAGGGCTGGGCATGATGTTCGAATCGCCCGGCGTGTGGAATTCTCGCACCTATACCCGACGCGAGGATCGCATCAATCGCGACCGGTTCGACTATTTCCGGCAACGCATTGCCCCCAGGCATAAGACCGAAATGCTACAGGACATGCTGGGATCGGACCGAATCTTTTCGCTCGATCCGGGACAGGCCTACGCCGAAGCGTGGGCGCTGTCATTCTTCCTGGTCGAGACGCAACCGCGCAAGTATTCGCAATACCTGGCGCTGACAGCAGCACGGCCGATTGGCGCCTATCCGTCCGCGCAACGGCTGGCAGACTTTGCGTCGGTCTTTGGCAGCAATCTCAAGTTGCTCGAAGCGCAGTTCCTGCGTTTCATGTCTGAATTGCGTTAGTCCCCGGCTGTACGCGATTCAACACACCAAGCCCCCCTTTCTTGGGGGAATATCCGCGAGCTTTGCGATTGGATTTCGCAGCGACCGGAAACCGGCTTCTGTTACCCAGCGAGGTTCGAGCGGCGTAGATCGTTTGGATGGCGGCGTAGGGAAGGCTTCGCAGAACACGATCTTCATAACACGTACCGCGTTAATGACTTAATGCGGTATACGATCGCCCGTTCACCGCTCCGACTGCTCCAGCATCTATAGGTTTTTCGCATAAAGCTGCTTGACTTCGTTAAGTGGACCTTCTACTGTTAGTTTCTCAAATTCGAATAATAAACCGACGCTCCATTTGCCAAATTGATTCCACGCATGGCCGTTCACCTCAAATGGTTGAAAGTCTTCTGCGATGTCGTGCGGCAGCGTAGCTTCTCGCGCGCGGCCGGTGAAAACGACATGTCGCAATCGGCCGCCAGCCAATTGGTCCATCAGCTCGAAGAGCGTCTGGGGGTCAAGCTGATTGACCGCTCGAAGCGCCCTTTTGTGCTAACTCCTGAGGGGGAAGTGTATTACGACGGCTGCCGCGCCGTCATGGAACGCTACGGCGCCCTGGAGGACAAGGTCCGTACCCTGCACCAGGAGGTCGCTGGTTGCGTGCGTGTGGCTTCGATCTATTCGGTCGGGCTGCACCACATGAACCGCTACATGCAGGAATTCCTCAGCCAGCACCCCAAGGCCAATGTGCGGCTCGAATATCTGCATCCCCATCGCGTCGTCGACAGCGTCGAAAATGACCTATCCGACCTGGGGCTCGTGAGCTACCCCAAATCGTCACGCACGGTGACCGCCATACCCTGGCGCGAGGAGCCCATGGTCCTCGTCTGTGCCCCGGGGCATGAGCTGGCCAGCCGCAAAAGCGTCGGTTTGGCGCAGTTACACGGCCGCCAACTGGTCGGCTTCGATAGCGATTTGACGATTCGCCGCGAGATCGATCGCGTGCTCCATTTGCATCGCATCGAAGTGCAATTGGTCATGGAATTTGATAACATCGAAACGATCAAACGGGCCATCGAAATCGATGCCGGTGTGAGCCTGCTGCCCGAGCCGACCGTCCTGCGTGAAGTGGCGGCGGGAACTCTGGTTGCCGTGCCGCTGGATACCGACGAGTTGGTCCGCCCGCTGGGCATCATTCATCGTCGCGGCAAGCAACTCAGCGCGACGACCTGGCGGTTTGTCGAGCTGCTCAAGCGAGAAGGGGACCGGTTGCCGGCTGAGCCGGGATCGGGCCATCAGGCGCGTCAAGCCAAGAACGGCAAGCCCTCGCATCAAGTCGCCGGAGAATTGCGGACGCACACCAGCGCCGCGGCCGGCTCGCCTCCCGTACGTGGCGCGGGAAATGGTGACTCTCGATTGTTGGCCGACTGCCGCCCGGCCGAGACCTCGGTAGGATAAACTCGCGATGCCTTCTCAACCGCGAAATGCCGGTCTACCCGTCCGCGAAGGGCTCTACGATCCCGCTCAGGAGCATGATGCCTGCGGCGTCGGTTTCGTCGTCAACATGCACGGCGAGAAGAGCCATCAAATCGTGCGCTCGGGCTTGGAGATTCTCTGCCACCTCACGCATCGCGGGGCAACCGGATGCGACCCGCTAACGGGA
>CAMFLN010000364.1 GCA_945957305.1 uncultured Planctomycetaceae bacterium
AACCGCTGCCGCGACGTTAGAAACTCCGGGAGCGATGCCTCGCATGAAGCGGCGTAATTTCATCACGTCGGTCGCTGCTGCGGCTTCCGGAGCCCTGGCGACTGGGCATTCGGTGGCCGCAGACGTTTCGCCCGCAGCACGTGGCCCGGCCAAAGTGCTCATGTATCCCGGCTGCCAGCGTGGGCCGACAACGCGCGAGATGCTTGAATTCTTCAAACGGCACGGCGTCGACCACATCTGTGGATACCCGCCCGATCCCGGCACGCGCGGGGCCTGGTCGGTCGAAGACTTGCAGCGGCTCAAGGATCTGTGCACGCGACATGGCGTGTCGTTGGACATGGTGGCGCTGCCGTTTCTCACTTCGAGCCATATTGATCGTGAACGCCGCGGAGCGATCATGTTAGGTGAAAGTCCGCAACGTGACCGCGACATAGAGAATATTCAAAAGATGATCGCGGCTTGTGCGGCCGCGGAAATTCCCGCATTCAAATACAACATGAGCCTGCTGGGAGTCTTGCGCACCAAGGCGACGCCTGGTCGCGGCGGCAGCGAGTACAGCACCTGGAAACTGAGCGAGGCACGCGACACAGACCAGCTGACACGCGCGGGCCGCGTCACGGCCGAAATGGCGTGGGAACGCATCACATATTTTCTCGAACGCGTGATTCCCGTCTGCAACGAGTACAAGATTCGCGCCGCGTGCCATCCGCACGATCCCGGCATTCCAGCAGACGGCTTGTACGGGATTATCCGTGTGCTGGGTACGGTCGAGGGCCTGCAGCGGTTTATCGACATCAAGGCCAGCCCCTATCACGGCCTTAATTTCTGCGTCGGCACAATTGCAGAAATGCTCGAGAACCCCGCGGCCGAGATTCATGACGTGATTCGCTACTTTGGCGAACGCGGAAAGATCTTCAATATCCACTACCGCAACATTCGCGGCCGGCGCGACGATTTTTGCGAGACTTATCCCGACGACGGCGATCTGGACATGGTCGCGGTTGCCCGCACCTTGCAGAGCGTGGGCTATCAGTACATGGTCATGCCAGACCATATGCCGCATCACGCAGAAGATGCGGATGGTCTGCAGGCGTTTGCCTATGGTTACGGCTACATCAAGGCCGTACTGCAAGCGCTCGGGCAGTCGTCCACCACCGCTTGAACTACGAGCGTCTAGCGCTGCCGGACCGTGACCCCGTCGACGACCTTGTCACTGGGGTGCGTGATCACGATGTCCCCAGGCGCGACTCCTGTCAGCACTTCGGCGGCGAGGTCGTTATTGTGGCCCACTTCGACTGGAGTCAGGTGGGCACGCCCGCCGGCCACTTTGAACACAGCCCACTGGTCGTCCTGGCGGAACAAGGCGCTGGCGGGCACCTGCAAAACGTCAGGCTGTTGCCAGACGATGATCCGCGCTTCGACGCGATAACCGTCCCCCAACGCGGCACGCTCGTCGGGGTCATCGGCGAAGTCAGCCACGACGTTGACGCGTTGCTCTTCGACCCCGAGCGCGGAAACCTTGGTAAAGCCCGAGGGCTCCACAAGGCGGACACGCCCCGCGAGCGGATGATCGCCTCCCCAGTGCTCAAAGCGAACTAGCGCTCCCGGTTTGACTTTTACCGAGTCGCTGGAGAGGACGTCGACTTCGACTTCCAAATCTCGCGGATCGCCCAGCGTGAGCAACTGGGTTCCCGAGGTTACGACGCCGGCACTGTCTTGTATGACGCGCAGGACACGGCCGTTGATCGGCGAGAAGATTTCGAACTTGGCCGTGTCCGCGACCGAGTCCGACTCGCCCCCGGGGCGCGAGCGAACGAGCGCGGCTTTGGCTAATTCGAGCTCGTATTCGGCGATTTGTTCGGCGAATTGCGCGGCCTTCAATTCCTCGGCCCGGGTCCGGGCGAGCATCTCGGAATTGTCCAGCTCTTGTTGAGAGCTGGCGCTCTTTTCGCGCAATTGGCGTACACGGCGATGTTCGTTTTGCGCGAATTCCATCGCCAGCTGGGCGCGTTCCCGATTCGGAGCCGCTTGCGCCAGGGCCGCCTCGGCAGCGCGGACTCGGGCCAGCGCCTCGGCCCCGGCCCGGGCGTCAAGGAGCGCGGGATCGCTCGGTTCGATCACCGCCAGCAGTGTCTTGCCCTGCTCGACGGGATCTCCGGCGTGCAGCGTGATGCGTCGCAATCGACCGGCCAGCGGCGCCGAAACGACGTAGCGTTCCTTAATGCGGGTTTTCCCTTCTTCGTCGACGGTCACTTCCATCGGACCGCGCGTGACCTCGGCCATATCGACCGGCAGCGGCTTCGGCCACAGCGCGTAGACGAGTGCCGCCAGGATTAATCCGCCCACCAAAAACGGAACGATTTTTCTCATGGCGCAAACGTTATTCGCGGCTCTTGAGGACCGAGACCAGATCTAAATGATCGAGCTTGCGTCTGACGACCAGGCCCGATAGCAGGGCACTGAGGAGCACCACAATCACGGCAAAGGCGTACGTGCGCGGTTCGACGACCAAGGGAATGCGATAGAGATCCGTATCCAAGGAAGCCGACGCGAGCGCCGCGAAACCAAAGCCCAGCAGCAAACCGCAAGGAATCGCAGCCACGACGATCACCGCCAATTCTCCTAACAGAATGGCCGAAATCTCGGCCCGAGTGAAGCCCATGACGCGCAGACTGGCCAGCTCACGGCTGCGCTCGGCAAAGGCGATGCGCGCGTTATTGTAAACCACTCCAAAGGCGATGATGACGGCGAACATGACGTTGAACGTGCGCATCCGCAGCATGTTTTCCGCCAACGTGTCCTGAAAGCTGCGGATCGCGGCTTTGCGCACGGTCACCGATGAGACGCCGGGAGTATGCTTTAGAGTGTCATACAGCTGCGACGTGCGGTTGGCATCGGCGCTGACAAAGCCTCCGCTGACGGTGGGGCCTTCGCGCAACAGGCGGTTTAATGCATCAACGCGCATATACGCGCCGGCGCCGATGAATTCGTTCACCAACGCCGCCACCGGTACATAACGCACCGGGCGCTCTCCTTCCAGGACTTCGATCCTCACGAGATCGCCAGGGTGAACGTGCAATAGTTCGGCCAATTTCGCGGCGAGCACCAGTCCTTGCGCCGGCAACGTGACGGGCTCGATCTGGTCGTTGATCAATCGCTGCAGTTGGGCGTCGGGTTGCAGTCCCATGATGGCGAGTCGCCGGGCAAAGTTCTCGTGCCGCAAACGAACAGGCACAGCGCGAAAGCCCTCGCAGCGGATCACCCCCGGCAGCCGCTCCAACTCATAAAGGGCTCGCTCCGAGCGAGGCTCGACGAATGAGATGCTGACGTCCTGGCGTTGGGCGAATTCGAACTGTACATCGAGGATGTAGTCGAGTGCATCCACGGAAAAGCTGCCCAGGATCAGCACGGCCACGGCCAGCGCCACGCCAAATGTCGACAGAAATGCCTTCCACGGTTCGCGCTCGAGATGGCGCAGAACCATCCTGTTGGACTGCGACAGCAGCGCCGACAACCCCAAGCGTTCGATCATCGTCGGTTTGTAGTTCTTGGGTGGTTCGGGACGCATCGCCTCGGCAGGCGGCAAACGCACAGCGCGCGCCACCGCCGACAGCGTGCCGATCACCGCAGCCCCTGCACTAACGAACAGTGCCCAGACGACGACGTCGGCGCCTAATTGGAATTTGAGCAGTGGAAAGCGATAAAACCGCGTGTACATCACGGTCAACCCGCGCCCCAGCCAGGCGCCGAAGCCGGTGCCCAGGAGCGTGCCGACCAGAACGATCGCCAAAACCATCTTCAGGTAGTGGACGCCCACGTTCAGGTGCGTGTAGCCGAACGCTTTGAGCACGGCAATCTGTTCGCGCTGACTGTTTACGATCCGCGCCACGACCACATTGAGCAGAAATGCGGCCACGCCGAGGAAGATCGTCGGCGCAATGATCGCCATACTGCCTAATTGTTTCAGCTCGTCGGAAACGAAGCGATGCGAAACTTGGTCGTGCCGTCCAAAGGCCCCGAGCCCCCCGTAGGGTTCCGTCAACAGATCGAGACGCCGAATGACTTCGGCTTCAACAGCGCCCGGCATCAGTGTCAAGCAGACGTCGTTGAATGCTCCTTCCATGTCGAAGGCGGCCGTCAGCGATTTTTCCCCCATCCACAGAATGCCAAAGCGACGATCGTCCGGAAAAATGTCGCCCGGGCGGATTTGATAGATGTATTCTGGCGACAAAGCCACGCCAACGATCTTCAGCTGCTTGAGCCGGCCATTGATTACGGCCGAGATATGATCCCCTGGATTGAAGCCGTGTGCATCGGCAAATCCCTCGCTCGCCAAGACCTCTTCGCTGTGTCCGGGCTCGATGTAGCGTCCACGCCGCAGATATACATCGTTCAATTTGGGGCGACTTGCTTCGGGAATGGAGACCAGTCGGCCAACGGCAGGTTCGCTCAGACCGACGACATCGAGCGTAACGTCGCGCACCACGCGTGTCTGGACGCGCGCCACGCCCGGAATGTCGGCAATCCGGGCGGCCAGCGAATCGGGCGCACGCTTCAGCGACGCGAAAACCTGGGCGAAGCGATACCGGTCGTAATAAGTTTCTTGCGTCAGCGCCAGCGACGCCAAGGTACTCAACGACATCACAAACGTCGCCACGCCGCAGGCCATGACCAGGGCGATGGCCACGGCCTGCTCCTTGATCTCCCAGAGGTCACGCAGCAATTTGCGATCGAGCGCCCGCATGTGCGGCTACCATTGCAGCTGTTGGGCCGCGAGTTTGGACGAGTTGACGTGGATGCCGCTGATGCGGCCATCGGAC
>CAMFLN010000365.1 GCA_945957305.1 uncultured Planctomycetaceae bacterium
TGGACCTTCTGCTGTTCATCCCACAAGTTGACCAGGGTCACGCCCGCCTTCTTGGCCAGTAGTTGGACTTGAGTGGCTGAGAGCGGCGTGAGTTCGACCAGATCGGGGTTCGCAGCTTGCACCTGCGGGACCTTCTGATCCATCGTCAGGATGCGACTGGAATTCACGACCAGTTCCAGTCGGTCGTTGGTCCCTTGCACCTTGTAGACGATGGGCGCAGCGGTCGGCAGCTGAGGCGGCTCCGCATGCAGAGTGGCCGGCAGCAATAGGGCAGCAACCAGCGCCCAGCACAAAGTCTGGCGCGCCAGCGGACGCAATCGCGAGAGACCTCGCCGTAAAGCCCGAATACTCATCCGTGAACTTCCTTGCAGTGGCTTAACTCGGAGCCCATCCTTGGTCTCGCTGCCAGTCCATCAGCAGCAGATTGCCCTGTCCGAGTCGCGTCGTGATTTCAATTTTGGTCGTTGCGCCGCACGATTGTGGTGGCTCGCGTGGCGACCGTTGTGATCTCCTTAAGGACCTCGCGGGCCGTCATCAGGGGCCGTCACGAAAGGCGCAATAGGCGCCGCACCGGGCGACGGGCCTAACGGCAATCCTGTGGGCATTGCCGCGGCACCTGCATCGTTTGATCCGTTCAAGGCACGTGTTTGCACCGGGGCGCCGATGCGGCTGCCATCCTCAAATTCCACTTCGCGTACGGCGTTTCCTTCGATCAACACCATCTTCCAGGCATTTGGCGGCGCCACTGCGGTCGCCGTTGCGACGGGCTCCGGTTGCGCAGGGGGGGCGATCGTTTTGAGGAAACTGGGGACGGGAGTGGAGGGGGTATCTTTGGCGGCTTGCGGTGTGTCGGCCGTTTTGAACAGCTCGCTGCGCGTCACGCCGGCGGTCTCTTCCTGCGAATCGTCGTCCGCACTGCGCATCACGAGGCGAATTTTTCCCATCTCATTGGCGAGCGTCACGAGTTCGGCTTGCTGCGGGGTCACCAGTAGCGAAATCGTTTTGGCCGTGATGGCCTCGGCGCCATTGGACTCGCGACTGTACACGTTGTTGACGGCAAAGACTTTCACGTTGTACAGAAAAGTGTGTGTGCTGGAGTGATTCGCCTCGGCTCCTGCGGCAGCACTGGGGTCGTGCAGGTGGACCAGGGCGTCAACGCGGTCGCCGGGCAGGATCAGCCCGCTGCCACTGACGTCATCCACCTTGACGGCCACGACGCGAAATCCTTTGGGAATGAGATCGGTAGCGCCCGAGCCCTGGTCTCCCTTGGCGAAAAGCTTGGCTTCGATAATCGGCTCGCCGGCGTAGAACTTGGTTCGTGCGCGGCGGCCTTCGACGTCCTCGAGCTTGAGCATGGCTCCGGCGGGAACTTTCATCTTGGGCCATTCCTCGAGCTTGAGCACCTGCGGGACTAGCGGATCGCCCAAGCCAATATCGGTGAGCGCGACGAAGATCGGCACCACTTCGCCGGCGTCGGCGACTTGCGCAGTGGGACGATTTGCCAGCACCTGGTTGATGCCGATGGCAGCAACCAAGCCGCATCCCAAAGCCAGGACCAAAAGTATCAACGATTTCGGACGCATTATCCCCCCAGGCGGCGATCAAGGTGCATGCTGCGCGGTCATGACTCCGCGCGCAGCTTCCTCACTGAATTCCTTCACGTTGCATTGTCGTGCTAGCGGTTAAGGTCGTCCCCTTAAGGAAGATTGGCGATGGTGACCAAGTCACTTGACTGAAAGGTACGGATACCGTAACGGTAACCGGGCCGGTATAACCGGAAGCGGTTGGCAAACTAGGATTAAAGGCGACCGTAGCTCCCCCCGAACTGACGGAAGCACTGGTCAGGTAGCTAGTGACAAAAGTGGTGACGGCGCTTTGCGTTGCACCATCGAGAACGGCCTGGCGAGCGCCTTCGCGCGAAGCGGTGGTGAGTATTTGCTGCACCATGACGGCCCGCCCGACCTCGATCATGCCCAGTGTGAAGGCAAAAAACACCGGCGCGACGATGGCAAACTCGACCACCGCAGAGCCTCGGCGATTTCTTCGGCACAATCGGTAGAGTTTCTCCAGCTTAAGCCGTCGCGGTGCTTCGATTGTCGCGAAGCTCGAAGTGCCGGCTGATTTCCTTGCTGGCATATCTTGGTGGTCTCTCATAGCAGCATTCCCTCCCACGCAAAGTACAAAATCGTGCCGATGGCAATGGGAATGCCATAAGGCAGCAGCAACATCGAGCTCTTCCGCTCGGCCGCGATCGTCGATAGCTGGTTGGGATCGCGCACGGTCATGATCTCGTGAAAGATCATCCAGAACTGCGATTGATGCTTGGTCCAGTCGCGACGCACGAGCACCATCAGCACGGCGATGACGGCGCCGACGACGGCCGAGACGCAAAACGCATAGCATGTCGTGGTGGCACCGACCCAGGCGCCGACGCCGGCCAGTAATTTGACGTCACCAGCTCCCATGCCCCCAATCGCGTACAAGGGAAGCAGCAGCGCCAGACCCGCTGCCGTGCCGGCTAGGCTCCAGCCGAGCCCCGCCCAACCGAACATGGCGGTGCTGTAGACCCAGCCCGCGATGATCATCGGAAACGTCAACCAGTTGGGCACCTTCAACATCCAGCCGTCAATAATCGCGGCCGTGACCAGTAGAAAGGTGACTGTCCAACTGGGCCAGTGCTCAATAAACGCCATCCGCAATGTTTCCATGTCGGTCACGAGTCTCTCTCCGTGTGATGCTCAGGCGGGCGCGAGCCCGCGGAAAATTGTGCCGTCGATGAGAGCCGAAGGTTTGCTGATCGCGCATTGCAAAGCGCGCCCGTCAGCAACCCTCTGCTCAAACTTATGTCAAAAAAACGTGCTGCGAGCCGCCGTGCAGTGAGAATTGCGAGGAGAGCGTTTTTCAGCGCCGCAATCTCATCGACCTTGCAGAGCGCCGAGGAGTCAGCGCAGCAGGGAAGGCACCGGCGCGTCGTACCGGAAGAAAGTCAGGGAAACCCTACGCGCGGCGCAAGACGAGCATCGAGACGATCGCCATGAAGGCGGCGACCAGCGTCCACAGGGCCTCGACTCCCGTACAGAAGAAATCGATGGGCATTGAAGGGTACATGTGCGAATAACTCGCAGAAACAAATAAAGGGAATCTCTGAAAACAATACGTCAAAAAAACCCCTCGGAATCCACCGTGGCGGGCTCCGAGGGGTTTCGCAATGAGCAGACGTTTGTCGTGACAACAAGGCGCGGATTACGAGCCGAGTTTCGTCGCGACGTTGTTGAACGTCGTATTGGCGTTGGTGCCGATCGACTGAATCGCCGTCAAGCAGACGATCACGATCAACGCCAACATCACAGCGTATTCGACTGCGGTTGGGCCATCCTCCGAAGTGAGGAAACGTTGTACCTTCAAAGCGAGAGTCTTCATCAGATCCTCCAGTCTTCTGGTTGCCCTGGCCGCTACATCGGTAGGCGGAAGAAGGGTCGAACCGTGCCTAAAAAGTGTCAATCAGGGACGTGGTTGTTCGCGAAGATCGCTGCGTCGGCTCACGGCCTGGGCGCGGAAAATGATTCTCGCGGCGGAAGCCATGAACTGAACTTGCAGCAACCGTCTTGCGCTGCCCTTCGCGGCATGCAGAATCGTTCTTTTGGCGGATGAAAATCCATTCAGAAGGGAACGCGGGAACGGTCGCGAAACCGTACCCGCAACAGGCTTTCGCCGGGCGATTACCCGTTGCACTGAAAACCTAGTTCGCTTCCGACCTTTGTCAAACTGGAAACTTGAAAGAAATCAAACGGGAAAACCCAGTTCGCGAAAACTTGTCGAACACGCGCGGCGTCGAATCGTTGCAATCGGCAAAACACCGGTGGCCCGCCTGACAGGCGCGACGATTCTGCCTGTTTCAGCAGAGGGTGAAAACCCCATAGGAAACTAGCGGGGGCGAATTTCAACGTAGGCTTGTGGCGCGAGTTCTGCCGGATGTCCGGCCCTCGCTTCACTCTCGATGGATTCGAGCATGGATGTTGTTTCATACGCCCTCGATTTCCTGGAGTGCCAGGAGTCATGGGGCTATCACCCCCGTGCGCCTGCGGCCTCCGAGCCGACGGCTTGGGCTGCGCTCGCGCTTGCGGCTCATGCGCGTGATCGCGCCGCCCAGCGCGCCTGTGCCTGGCTCGTCGAGGCACAAGCTGTAACAGGGCAGGTGGGAATTCGCCAGCAAGACTCGACGCCTGGCTGGCCAACGGCGCTCGCCGTACTGGCTTGGCAGACGTGTGAAGCCCCTGTGTCGAAGCGATATGACGATCACTTACATCGAGCGCAGAACTGGCTCCTCTCAATACGCGGAGAAACCAGCGCTCGTCCCGATTACACCGGACACGACACGACCATCGTGGGCTGGCCGTGGGTCGAAGGGACACACTCGTGGGTCGAGCCTACGGCGCTAAGCCTGCTCGCCCTGACGGCAACTGGCAATCGCCAACATCCGCGTGCTCAAGACGCCGTGCGCCTGCTGCAAGACCGGCTGCTGGCCTCGGGAGGTTGCAATTACGGCAATACCTTGGTGCTGGGGCAAGAGCTCGTGCCGCATGTGCAACCAACGGGGCTAGCCCTGCTCGCACTGGCCGGCGAAACAGACACCACGGGGCGACAGTGCGCCGCGCTTGATTATCTCGCGCGGACACTCGGCCCGGATACCACGCCGGCATCTCTGGCATATGGAATCCTCGGGCTCGCCGCTCATGGGCGCGAGTTGCCGGCGTTTGATGGTTTGATCGCGCAAGGCGTGCAACACGCGTATCGCCGCGGCAGCAGTTTGGAAC
>CAMFLN010000366.1 GCA_945957305.1 uncultured Planctomycetaceae bacterium
GTTGAGTACTCCTCCCGCACTGGTCTCCATGCGAACTCACACAATCAACATCGCATCGCCATAGCTGTAAAAGCGATATCGTTCGCGGATGGCCTCTTCGTACGCGCGCATGACCAATTCGTCCCCGCCAAAAGTGCGCACCAGCACCAGCAGCGTCGTGCGGGGCAGATGGAAATTTGTCATCAGGGCGTCGACGGCACGAAACTGGTATGGGGGACGAATAAATAAGTCAGTGGCGCCGTTCCAGGGCTGCAGTTCGCCCGATTGCGCGGCCGTTTCGAGCACGCGGACCGAGGTCGTTCCCACGGCAACCACGCGTCCCCCGGCCGTTCGCGCGGCGCGAATCGTCGCCACGGTTTCTTCGTCGATCGCGCCGCGTTCGCTGTGCATCGCATGATCCGACAGCGAATCGACGCCGATCGGCCGGAATGTGCCCATGCCGACGTGCAACACCAGCCGGCAGACTTTGACCCCGGCCTCGCCTAAGCGGGTGAGCAGCTGTTCGTTGAAGTGCAAGCCCGCGGTGGGCGCAGCGACCGAGCCGGCGTGGCGCGCGTAGACGGTTTGATAAGTCTGCAAGTCTTCCTCGGTCATATCGCCGCCGCGGATGTAATGGGGCAAGGGGACGCGACCCACCCGGTCCAGCAACGCGAACGTCGGCTCGTCCGTTTCAGGTTCGACGACCCACACTCCCCCCGGCTGCTGGGCGACCAAACGCAGCGTCACATCCTCGCGCGCCGCGCGGTCCAAGAGCGTGATCCGTTCTCCCACGGCGGGCTTGCCCCGGGTTTTCGCCAGGATTTGCCAATGCCGCGGCGCCTCGAACGACAGAAACAATCCTTCCCAAGCTCCGCCGGTCAACGCGCGCGTCCCCACCAGCCGCGCCGGCACCACGCGCGTTTCATTAACCACCAGGCAATCACCGGCCCGCAACAATTGCGGCAAGTCGCGAACGTGCCAATGCGCCAGCGATTGCGCAGCGCGATCAACGAGCAGCAGCCGCGCATCGGGCCGCTGCGCGAGTGGGCGTTGCGAGATTAAATCTCGCGGCAGCTCGTAGTCGTAGCGAGAAAGCTCAGACATACTGACAGAACCTTTACCAGCCGGACGTTTTCTTGAGCGGCGCCACCGGGGGCCGCGGCTCTCAGGCGCGACCGCCTGCCGCCAAAACTGCTGAGACAACCTAAAATCGAGTATACGGAAGGCGCCGACATCATCGAAGGCCCGGCGCCGGCGTCTCCGTTGCCAGCTTTCGCCAATTTACGACTCAGTTGTGAAATCGAATCCCGCACCACTCTCGGACCCTGTCTCGCGCAGTCGCCAGCGGGGTCCGCTGCGCGTGGCGCTGGTGATCACGGATCTCGACGTGGGGGGTGCCGAACGTGCGCTGGTCGAACTGGCGACGCGACTAGATCGTTCGCTGTTCGAGCTTCGCGTGTGGAGCCTGCAATCGCCAAGCGCGGAGCGACGGCGATCGCTGGTGCCCCAGCTCGAGGCGGCCGGAATTCCCGTCGAGACACTTGCCGCGCGCGGCGCCTGGGACGCCCTGCGCGTCGTCAACACGCTCGCCGCTCGGTGGCGCCTTTGGCAGCCCCACCTCGTGCAAACTTTTTTGCATCACGCGAATATTCTGGGGCGTCTGGCGGCACGTCGGGCGCGCGTACCACATGTCGTCTCGGGCATTCGCGTCGCCGAACGGCGTGGACGCTGGCGGTTGCGACTCGATCGCTGGACCGATCCCTTGGTCGAGCGTCACGTCTGCGTCAGCGAGGCCGTGGCGCGCTACTCGCGCGAGACGGCCGGGCTTCCCGCGCGAAAGCTGCTGGTGATTCCCAATGGCATTGACCTGGCCCGCTTCACAGAAGTGCAGCCCGTAACCGCCGCCGCACTCGGCTTGCCCGCCGGGCGTCGCTGGATGACGTACGTGGGTCGACTCGATGCGCAGAAGGGCTTGGAGTGGCTTGTCGCCCAAGCGCCGGCCTGGCTCGCGGAACACAACCAGCACGATCTGCTGCTGGTGGGCGAAGGACCGTTACGCGGCGAACTCGAATCTGCAATCCACAGGCACAAACTGACGGAACGCGTGCACCTGGTGGGTTGGCAGGAAGACGTACCTGGCATCCTGGCGGCGAGCGACCTCCTGGTGCTACCGTCGTTGTGGGAAGGGATGCCGAACGTCGTGCTAGAAGCGATGGCCCTGGCCCGACCGGTGCTAGCGTCCGACGTCGAAGGAGTGCGCGAAGTGCTGGGTCCCGACAGCGAGCCGCAAATCGCCCCCCCGAAAGACGTCCAGCAGTGGCGCACTAAGCTTGCGCGCCTGCTCGCTGACCAGGCGCTCGCCGAACAGCTGGGCGCGCGGAATCGCGAACGCGTGCGTCAGCATTTTACGCTCGACGCTGCCGTGCAAGCTTATGCGGCGCTTTTTCAATCGCTCGCGGCGAACGATCGCTTGCCAGCTTCCACGTCAGATCTAGCTTGACGCCGCACGCGAACTTGGTCATTGTGTGCGACCTTTTCGGCTTACAGGCCCGGGAGAGTTCATGGCGCCGCGCTCCGAGCACGTGCCGGTGATGCTGGCAGAAACCCTGGAATGGCTGAATCCCCAGCCGGGACAGGTTTTTGTCGACGGAACGTTGGGGGGCGGCGGTCACACGCGAGCCTTGGCCGAAAGGATACAGCCCGGCGGGCAGGTGGTCAGTTTGGACCGTGATCCGGCCGCCGTGGCGGCCGCGCGCGAGAGCCTGGCGAATCTCCCGGTGCGGGTCGTGCTAGCGAACTATCGAGACATTCCGGAGGTCTTGGCCACGCTTGGCATCGCACAAGTGCAGGGCATTCTGTTGGACATCGGGCTCTCCAGCGATCAATTGGCGGATTCCGCGCGGGGGTTCAGCTTCGATGCCGACGGACCGCTTGACTTGCGCTTCAATCCCGACGAGGGAGAGCCGGCCCGTGAGCTCGTCCGACGGCTGCGCGAGGCAGATTTGGCTGACTTGATCTATCAACTCGGCGAAGAGCGATTCAGCCGGCGCATTGCGCGCCGCATCGTCGAACAGCGCCAACAACAGCCGATCGAAACGGCTCATCAGTTGGCCGAAATTGTGCGCCGCGCCGTGCCCCGCTCGGCGGATACGCGGCGAATCGACCCGGCAACCCGCACGTTCCAGGCGCTGCGGATCGCCGTGAATGACGAACTGGGCGCGCTCGATCAGGCTTTGCGGGATTTGCCTGATTGCCTGGCTCCCGGTGGGCGGCTGGCGATTATCAGCTTTCATTCGCTCGAAGATCGCCGGGTGAAGGAAGCGTTTCGTGACGACCCACGCTGGCGCAAGCTGACGAAAAAGCCTGTGCGTGCTAGCGAACAAGAGATGGCCGACAACCCTCGTTCGCGCAGCGCCAAGCTGCGCGTTGCCGAACGCCAGTAAGCGGGCGATCCAACCACAAACCAACCAGCGGGCCGCCGCGGCCTTTGCCAAGTTAGGGAGAACCAGGCATGACCGAAGATCTGAAGCAACATGACGCTGACTTGGACGACGGTGCCGATCCCGTCCAGACCGAGGCCGTCGCCGCCTTGAGCAAAGAGGTTCGCTTCGGGCTGACACTGCTAGGGCTGTTGTTGGTCATGCTAGCGGCCGCGCTGTACGTCAAACTCGGTTACCCCGGCCTGCCCCGCGGCGAGCATAGCGTGGCCGATGCCAGCAGCGAAGATTCGCCGGCCGAAGCCGCGCCGCAAACGCTGGCCAACGAACAAGCCCCCGCGGCGGAGCCCATCCAGGTCCCGGCGTTCGAAGACACGACCGACGCGAAGTCTCGTTGGACCCGCGATCGTTATACAAATCGTCGTGACACGGCGCCGCCGGATGATGAACCGCTCCCGATCGGCAATGCCACCGAGGTGCCGGATGTCGCGGCCGCTCCGGCGACGAATCCCTTCGCGGCGCAAATGGCCACCGAGTCGAATGTGCCCGGGCCGATCGAGCAGGTTTCGGCCGAAGCCGAGGTGCC
Source organism: uncultured Planctomycetaceae bacterium (assembly GCA_945957305.1). Lineage (GTDB taxonomy): Bacteria > Planctomycetota > Planctomycetia > Pirellulales > JACPPG01 > JACPPG01. Next base: position 4,003 of record CAMFLN010000366.1, read on the forward strand.
GCAAGGAGCGCCCATACCAGCGAACGAAGGCGGGCGAGCGATCGCGGCCCCGTTTGCTGCCACGGTCGAACCCGCTGCAGAACCGGCTTTGACGCCCCCCAGTGCCGAGGGCGGCGACGCTGCGGCGAATCCGTTCGCGGCCACGGAAGGAGAACTGCCGGCCGATGCGCCAGCGGCCGAAGGCCCGCTAGTACCGACCGAGGACGTCGAATTGCAACCGCATGGAGCAGCGCCGTCGGGCGACATCCAGCCAGCAGGGGCTAAGGAACCGACCTTGGCCGAGCCGCGCAACTCGCCCTACGGTCGCCCGCATGCGAACGACCGCTACGCCCAAGTGCCCCCACGCGACGCTGGAACCGAAGGTCCGCGGGCTGCTCCCTCGGCCGAGCATACTCCGCTGCATAGTGTGCCGAACCAGCATCAAGCAGCGCCGCATGCGGCGGCGAACGATCCGTATGCCACGCCGCTGGAGCGCGAACTGCAACATGCGCGCACGCCGCACTACGCAGCTCCGCACCAGGCGCCAGGGGGAGGCCAGCTCAACGAATTGGACGCCCCTGCTGCGGAATTCGCTGCGCCGCGCGATAGCATGTCGCAGCATCATCAGCCGGCGCATACTCCGACCCCGGACGGCACCTACACCGTGGGACCCAATGACAGCTTTTGGACGATTTCCCAAAAGGTCTACGGCACCGGCGGCTATTTCAAGGCCGTGCAGCGACATAATCGCAAGCCAGGCGCGAATGCCGACGGCTTGGAAATCGGCGAGCGGATTCTGGTTCCGCCGGTCGACGAGCTAGAACACAAGTA
>CAMFLN010000367.1 GCA_945957305.1 uncultured Planctomycetaceae bacterium
GTTTTCCTCTATCCGGAAGGTGACTGCATGGCGGCTAAGGCGATAACCGATGTGTTGATTGTCGGGGGTGGTGCGAGCGGCGTCTTGCTGGCCTGCCACCTTCTGAAAGACCCGGACGCACCGATTCGCGTTACTCTTTTCGAAAAGCGCCCGGATATAGGATTGGGTATCGCCTACGGCACGGCGAACCCCAACCATCTCTTAAACGTGCGCGCCTTCAACATGAGCGCTTTTCCCGAAGACCCGGATCACTTCTGGCGATGGCTTTTATCCAGCGGCGAAGCCAGCCGGGTACCATGTCCAGATCAATATTGCTTTGTTCCTCGTCCGGTATACGGCCGCTACATTGCAGGCTTACTCGAAAAGCACAGATTGGAAGCGCCGCACCGTCTTCGCATCGTTCAGGGGGAATGCGCGGCCTATCGTGAAACGACGGCTGGCGTTGAAATATTGTTGGCAAGCGGCTCGCGATATGAAGGCGATATCGCGGTGATGGCGACCGGAAACGAAATTCCGCCGGCCGAGCAACCCGCTCTCTATGCCGATCCTTGGTCCTCGGCTTGTGAAAACGAGATCGGTAGCGGCGATACGGTGCTGATCCTTGGCACTGGCCTCACGATGGTCGATCACGTTCTCACTTTGATAAACTCGGGACACCAGGGCCGCATTATTGCGGTTTCTCGTCGAGGCTTGCTCCCGCACGGTCATCGCCCCGTCAAGGCTTCGCAGATTCCGCGTTCCGCCATTCCTTTCGGCAAGGATGTTGCAATACTGTTGCGGTGGGTAAGGGCACTCGTCCGCGACGGGGAAAGGAAAGGTGAAGATTGGCGCGGCGTGATCGATGGTCTACGGCCCTTCACACACGAAATCTGGCGCAGACTTTCGCTACGTTCCAAATCTCGATTTTTGCGGCACGCTCGTGTCTGGTGGGATGTTCATCGCCATCGGATGGCGCCGGAGGTGGAGGCGCAAGTCGATGCGTTGATAGGAAGTGGACGGCTGACGATCGTTCGCGGGAGGCTGCTGGATGTCCGCGTGGTCGATGCGGGCGCAGAAGCCTTCGTGCGACGGCGCGGCAAAGAATTAATCGAAACTATCGTGGTTCAGAAGCTGATTGAGTGCAGAGGCGTTGACAACAATCCAGCCAGGACTCGCAACCCGATTATCCGGGCGCTGCTTGAGGACGGTTTCGGACGGCCTGACCCTCTCAATATAGGTCTTGAGGTGGACGATAACTGCGCGGTTGTGGATTTGCTAGGCAAGTCGTCGCGACGGCTTTTTGCTATCGGGCCGCTGACCCGCCCGGTGTTTTGGGAGATTATCGCCGTGCCGGATATTCGAACGCAATGTGCGGCGCTCGCCGCGCGACTTGTCGAGCGAGCGGCGGCGTGCCAGGCCGCTGCTTGAAAACTCCAGGTGACAGTCAGCGGCTATCACTAGCATCCTGGCCACGCCTGCACCTGCGCTGAAACGTCCATGTTGTCGTCAAAACAATCCCGGCTACGCAGTATGTTGCGCGCCGTTAACGTGCAGTACCTGTCCGGAAACGTAGCTGCCCCCGGGACTGCAAAGATAAAGACACGCGTTCGCGATATCGTCCGTCTCCGCCTGTCGGCCAAGCGGGATCTGCGCCACGGCTCTGTCGTGCTCGTCCTTGCGATACTTTGACCAGTCGCGATCGGTGTTGACGTTGCCGGGCGCTACCGTGTTCACGGTCACATTCGAGGACCCAAACTCCTTCGAAAGCGCCTTGGTGAGGCCATGCATGCCCGCCTTCGCAGCGATGCTGTGAGCCCTGCGTGTCGTATACGCAAAAAAATTGCTGCCGCCGACAATGTGGATAATTCGACCCCATCGCTGCGCCACCATGTAAGGCAGCGTTTCCTGCGCCAGATGAAAACTCGCGGACAGGTTGGTGCGCAACGTGAAATCCCATTCCTCCTCGCTCAATTCGAGGAAGGGCACGGGATTGCGGATGCCAACATTGGACACCGCGATGTCGACCTTGCCGAAGGCGCTGGCCGCCTCCTGCACCATTCGTCGCACGTCGGCGCGGACCGACACATCCGCAAGACATCCGATGGCTTGGCCGCCAACGCTGCGAATCTCTCCCACCACGGCGTCAATTGCCGACTGATCACGATGGCCGTTGACGACGATCGCGGCGCCGGCCTTGGCGAACTCGATGGCTATGGCGCGCCCGATATTGCGGTTTGATCCGGAAATCAGGGCGACGTGGCCCGCAAGAATACCGCCGGCGTTCAAAGGCTTATGCTCCTGTCATCGTGCGCAAAGCGCATTGTGCCGCGGCGGCATTTGACGGATCAAACACTCGCGCATTTTGGCAGATTAAACACATTAGTGACAACGCACGGGCTTTTATCAAAAATTCCAGCGTCCGCTCACCGATTGCGCGTGATCTCACAGCTTTGTTGTCCATGCGAGGTCAGCGAGCCGTGTCCGGAACGACCAAAAGAAACGAACAAGTCTGGAGGAACTCTGAATGATGCGGTGTTGTGTTTTTACGGCGCTGGCTCTCATGGCCTCTATTAGCGGTGCGCTTGCGCAGGAAGTCTATCCTTCGAGGCAAATCAGCCTGATCGTCCCCTTTCCTCCGGGCAATGCTGCCGACGTTGGAGCGCGTATCCTCGCCGACAAGGTTGCGGCCGAACTTGGCAAGCCGGTTGTGGTGATCAACCGCCCCGGCGCGGCCGGTGCGATGGGGACGGCGTTGGTCGCAAAGGCAGAGCCGGACGGCTACACCCTGCTACTCACCTCGGCGCCACCCATCGTCATCGTGCCCTGGCTGAATAAATCGGTCAGCTACGATGTCGAACGTGACCTCGTTCCGATCATCGGTATTGCGAGGGGACCGTTCGCTCTACTGGCCAACAAGGACGTGCCGGTTTCGAACATCGCCGAGTTGGTGGACTACGTGAAAGCCAACCCGGGCAAGGCCAATTACGGCTCGTTCGGTGTCGGCTCGGTCAGTCAACTCGCGATGGAGACTCTGAAGCACGCAGCCGGCCTCGACATCGCTCATATCCCATATCCGGGAACCGGACCGGCGCAGGCCGATCTGCTCGGCGGGCGTATCCAATTCCTGTTCGACGGATTGCCTGCGGCGGCAGCGCGCATGAAGTCGGGGGATGTACGTGTCCTGGCGGTCAGCGGCAATAACCGCCACGGCATCGCGCCCGATCTGCCGACGGTTGCGGAGTCGGGCGTACCGGGCCTGGAGAATTTCGACGTACAGGGATGGATCGGTCTCTTTGCCCCGGCCGGCACGCCGGGTCCGATCCTCGACACTATCAGCCGCGTGTTCCTGAGAAATTTGTCGGCCCTCGACAAACTCGTGTTCGAACAGGGCATGTTGAGTTTCGCGCTCGAGCCTGCGCAATTTGCTGCCTTCGTCAGGGCCGATAGCAACAAGTGGCATATCGTCATCAAGGAGGCGAAGATCGAAATTCCTTGAAGGGTCGTACGCCGTCGCATGGTTTGCGATTGTTGCCTGATTTGAGTTTTCTCAGCAAAACGCGAGCTTCTACTCGGCACTTGTACCGGATATTTTCGAAAAGTGGTCGCGCCGGGCCGGCGCGGCGACAATTGTATGCGCGCGGTCCAGGCGACAGGCCTAGAATGCCACCGGGAGGCTGAATGACGGTCGATGTGAAGCCCACGAGTGCGAAGCCGGTCGTGTCGGACTGGCGCTCCGAAATCTGGACGGCATTGCAACGCGAGAAGATGGAGTTGTTTGCCTATCTGCCCGATGGCGGTCTCGATTTCCTCATCCGTCGTCTGCACGCAGAGATGCCTGATGGCGCAGTCATGCTGACGACCGAGGAGGAGGGCGTCGGGATCTGTTGCGGCGCGTGGCTTGGAGGCCGCCGTGCGATGCTGGCGATCCAAAGCAGTGGCGTCGGCAATTGTATCAACGCATTTTCCCTCGTGACCAATTGCCGGTTTCCCTTCTTCCTCCTTGTCAGCATGCGCGGCGAGTTCGGGGAGGGCAATCCGTGGCAGGTTCCAATGGGCCGCATCACTGAAGAGACCTTGTGGCTCGCCGGCTTTCATGTGTTCAGGGCCCACAACGAAGACGAAGCGGCAGCGCTCGTTGCTGGCGGTCTCGCGATGGCGTTCCGTTCCGAAGAGCCGGTCGCGGTGCTTCTGTCGCAGCGCCTGCTCGGCGCCAAGAATCTGTGAGGTGCGAGACATGTCAGAAGGTCTGAGCCGCCGCGCCGTCGTAGCGAAGCTTCTGGAGCGAATCGACGATGCGTTGATCGTGACGGGCCTGGGATCGCCCGTCTCGGACGTGATGGCCACGCGCGATCGGCCGTTGAATTTCTATCTCCTTGGGGCGATGGGGCTTGGCACTTCGGTCGGCCTCGGTCTTGCGCTCTCGCAGCCGGAGCGCGCGGTCATTGTGATCACCGGCGACGCCGAACTGATGATGAACAGCGGAGCGCTCGCAACGATCGGCGTGAAGGCGCCGCGCAACCTGTCGATCGTGGTTCTTGACAATGAAAGGTTCGGGGAGACCGGCGAGCAGATCAGCCACACCGCCGCTGGCATCGACATCGCGGGCATTGCACGGGCCAGCGGGATCCTCGAAGCGGAAGCCATCCGGGACATGGATCGCCTGCCGGCGATACGGCAGCGCCTCACGGCGCGGACCGGCCCTTTTGTGGCTGTCTTTAAAGTCAGAGCTGAGCGCAGCCCGGTCGTGATGCCCCCAAAGAGCGGCGTGGTGCTCAAATCTCGTTTCCGGGAGGCATTGCTCGGACAATATTGAGTCCCTGTCTCTTAT
>CAMFLN010000368.1 GCA_945957305.1 uncultured Planctomycetaceae bacterium
CGGTCGCCTCTTCGACGCTGACCGGCTTGAAACCGTCGTTCATGGCCAGGTCATAGTTGGCGCTGCCAGGGCGCTGACCGACGATCACATTACAGCCGCTGTCGCGCAGGTTCTGGGCATGAGCGTGCCCCTGCGAGCCGTATCCCAGGATCGCAATCGTCTTTCCCTTGAGCAGCGACAGGTCGGCGTCTTTGTCGTAGTAGATCTTGGCGGGCATGGCGTGAGATTCCTCTCCAGTATTTTGATTTCGGCAAAGATTTTGATTCGTAGCGATTTAGCCGCGCAGCTCGCTGAGCGGAATTCAAGCCGTATCGAAGTCAGGCAAAGTCAGACGGCGTGGCTTCAAACGTCCGTCCCGTGGGCGAACGACGATCGATCGTGCTGGTCTTGTTGCCGCGCACCATGGCAATCCGGCCGGTGCGCACCAGTTCGCGAATACCGAACGGGCGCATCAAGTCGATAAACGCTTCCACCTTTCGCTCCTGGCCCGAAATCTCGACGATCACGGCCTCGGCCGCGACGTCGACAACTCGGCCGCGGAAGACTTCGGCCAATTGGTGAATTTCATTGCGACTGGCGCCGTCAGCAGCTGCGACCTTGATCAGCATCAGGTCGCGCTCGACGAAATTCTGCGCGCTGATGTCGTCGACCCGGACGACGGTGACGATCTTCTCGAGTTGCTTGCGCACCTGCTCCAGGACGCTGTCGTCCCCCATCAGGACGAACGTCATCCGCGACAGTTGCGGATCTTCGGTTTCACCGACGGCCAGGCTGTCGATGTTGTATCCGCGCGAAGCGAGCATGCCCGAGATATGCGCCAGGACGCCTGGCACGTTCTGCACCAGGGCCGAGATAACGTGACGCATCACCATCTCCCGAAAAGTAGCTGATAATAGCCCGACCACGTGGCTCGGACAAGTGTCTGGGGGGGGATCGCGTGGCGAACGCTCGCGCACTTCTCAATCCCCCAAGGCCGTAAAGATTCCCCTGTTGCCCGTTTACCAACCCGCCTTTAAGCCGCGAGCGAAACCCGCTATAGAGGCCCTTACTGCCCTCCGCCGGCTGCCCACCGCCCTCTGCAAAGGTTGTCACTTCGTTGCGGCTCTGTTAGCCTCGAAAGTTTGGGGTCCAGCGACCACCCTCGCCTGAGAGCGGCATGAGTCAAGCAGCGACCAAGGCCGGCAACGGCCGTTCGCGAAACGGCGATTACATCAGCCTTCGCGGCGTCCGTGTGCATAACTTGCGCAATCTTGACCTCGACATCCCCCGCGACCGCCTGGTCGTTATTACGGGACCCAGTGGATCGGGAAAAAGTTCGCTGGCTTTCGACACGCTCTTTGCCGAGGGACAACGCCAGTACATCGAAAGCCTGTCGATTTACGCCCGGCAGTTCCTGCACCAGCTCGAACGCCCGGACGTCGACTCGATTGACGGCCTGCAGCCGACGATTTCGATCGATCAGCAAGCCGGAACCCAGAACCCCCGCAGCACCGTCGCCACGGTCACCGAGATCTACGACTATCTGCGCCTGCTGTTTGCCCGGGTCGGAACCCCGCATTGCTACCGCTGCGGGACCGAGATTCGCCAACAATCGCCGGAGCAAATCGTCGACGCTCTCGCGGCCCTGGCCGAAGGAAGCAAGGTGATCTTGCTCTCGCCGCTCGTGCGCGGCCGCAAGGGGCAGCACCAGGAAGTGATCGATGCCATTCGCAAGGCCGGCTTCGTGCGTGCTCGGGTCGACGGCGCAGTCTATGAAATCGACGCCATCCCGGCGCTGGCCAAGGCCAAGCAACACACGCTCGAAGCGGTCGTCGACCGGTTGATCATTCGCGAGGGAGTACGCACGCGAATTGCCGAGAGCGTGCAACTCGCGCTGCGCCACGGCACCGGGCTGGTGGTGGCGGTCGTATTGCCCCCGGGTGCGGACGCCAAAAGCGACGCCTGGACCGAGACACTGTTCAGCACCGAACATTCCTGCCCGACGTGTGGCCTCAGTTACGAGGAGTTGGAACCACGTACTTTCAGCTTCAATAGCCCCTACGGCGCTTGCCGCACGTGCGACGGTCTTGGATCACGCGTGGCCTTCGACGCCGACCTGGTTGTGCCGGACAAAAGCATGTCACTGGCCAGTGGCGCCGTCGCTCCCTGGCGCGGCGTCCCAGCGACCGTAACGGCGAAGCACCGGCGCGAAATTGCTCCGTACGCCGCGACGCACGAGTTTCGCTGGAATACGCCGCTGGAAACTCTCAAACCTGCGGTCCTGACCGGTCTACTGCAAGGGGAAGGGAGCGAGTTCCCCGGCGTGTTGGGAATTCTAGAACGGGAGTTTGCCGGTGCGGCGACACCCGCTGCCTTGCAGCGGTGGGAAAAGTTTCGCGGCGTCGTTGCCTGTCCCGAGTGTCACGGGGCGCGTTTGCGTTCCGAGGCGCGGAGCGTCACCATCGCGGGTCGAGCGATTCACGAGGCGACGGCGCTCACGGTCGAGCACGCGCGCCAGTTTTTTGCCGGACTTGAGTTTCACGACGTGGCCCTGGAAATTGCCACGCCAATTCTCACCCAGATCCAATCGCGGCTCGATTTTTTGGGGAATGTCGGTCTATCGTATTTGACGCTCGATCGGGCTGCGGACTCGCTCAGCGGCGGCGAGTTGCAACGCATTCGTCTCGCCAGCAGTATTGGGTCGGGGTTGGTCGGGGTCTGTTACGTGCTGGACGAACCGTCGATCGGCCTGCACCCGCGCGACAACGAGCGGCTCATCCGTGCCCTACGTGCGCTCGAACAGCAGGGGAATAGCGTGCTGGTCGTCGAGCACGACGAAGCGATCATGCGCGCCGCTGATTACCTGATCGACCTGGGCCCCGGGGCGGGCGTGGCTGGCGGTCACCTGGTCGCGCAAGGCACGCCGGCCGAAGTCGCACGGAATGCCGACTCGATCACCGGGCGATTCCTGGCAGGCACATCGTCGATCCCGATCCCGCCGCGCCGGCCGGCCAATCCCCGCCGTGCCATCACGATCGAAGGAGTCACGACCAACAACCTAAAGGACGTGAACGTTTCCTTTCCGTTGTCGACCTTCATCTGCGTAACCGGGGTGAGTGGATCGGGCAAAAGTTCGCTGATCAATGAAACGCTGGTGCGTGCCATCACACGGCGACTTTCTGGCGGCGGCGCCAAACCCGGGCCGCACCGCCGCCTCACCGGCGTCAGCAACATCGACAAGCTGGTCGAGATCGATCAATCGCCGATTGGCCGCACCCCCCGCAGCAACCCAGCGACGTATACGGGCACGTTCGACGAGATCCGCAAAGTCTTTGCCGGCACGCGCGATGCCCAATTGCGCGGCTACAAAGCCAGCCGCTTCAGCTTCAATGTCAAAGGAGGACGTTGCGAACATTGCCAAGGTCAAGGTCAGCAAAAGATCGAAATGAACTTCCTGCCGGACCTGTATGTTCCCTGCCCGGAATGTCACGGCGCACGGTTGAACCGGCAGACGCTGGAAGTGCATTACCGCGGCCGCTCCATTGCCGACACCTTGGCCATGAGCGTCGACGAGGCGCTGGCCTTTTTCGAAAACTTTTCGCAGATTCATCGAGTGCTGGAATGCCTGCATGACGTGGGCCTGGGATATCTGCCGTTAGGACAATCGTCGACGACGCTCTCCGGCGGAGAAGCGCAGCGGATCAAGCTGGCCACGGAGCTATCCCGCACCGACACCGGAAACACACTGTACGTGCTCGACGAGCCGACGACGGGGCTACACTTTGAAGATATCCGCCGCCTGTTGTCGGTCCTGCGGCGACTTGTCGATCTAGGGAACACCGTGCTCGTGATCGAGCATAATGTGGATGTGGTCAAATCGGCGGATTGGGTGATCGACCTGGGGCCCGAAGGGGGCGAGGCCGGAGGCTACCTCTTGGCCAACGGCACCCCAGAGGAAATCGCCAATTTGCCCGACAACAGTACAGGGCGATTCTTGCGCGAAGCGCTAGCGGGCGCCATCGCGCCGTCCTGAAGCCACCTCTTCGGCTCACTGTAGCTTGCCAATCGATCGTGGCGCGACGATGAAAGCAGACTCGAAAAAGAAGCGCAAACAAAGCGGTGTACGCGGCGCTGCGCCCGCGCATACGCCGCCGCGCGCGAGTTGGACCTGGGCCGACCTCGGGCAGTGGCTCAAGGGGCTGCTCCCCGCAGTGCTGTTGGTCGTCCTGGTCGTGGTCACCTACGCTCCGACTTTGAACAATACCTACATCTGGGACGATGACTCTTATGTCACCCAGAATCTTAATTTGCGCACGCCCGCCGGGTTGTGGAACACCTGGTTCAATCCCCTCACGCTGCCGCAGTTCTATCCCTTGGTGCACACCACGTTTTGGTGTGAATACCAGGCCTGGGGACTGCGTCCGCTGGGCTATCACATCGACAACATGTTGTTACATGCCGTGGGTGTGCTGCTCGCCTGGCGGGTGTTGCTGCGGCTGAACGTGCCCTGTGCCTGGCTGGGGGCAGCGCTATTCGCGGTTCATCCGGTGATGGTCGAGTCCGTGGCGTGGGTCACCGAGCGTAAGAACGTGTTATCGATGGCGCTGGCCCTGGCCTCGATGCTGTGTTACCTGCGATTTGCTCCACCCGAGGCCGATCCGGCCGAGCAACCTACAGGACGAGGGCGCTATGGGTTCTACTTGTTGGCGCTCGTGCTGTTCCTCGGGGCGCTGCTGAGCAAGACGGTCGTGGCCTCGCTGCCGGCCGTCTTGTTGCTGATCTATTGGTGGAAACGCGGACGTCTCGGTGGGCGCTACGT